>NZ_JBEZXR010000006.1:0-230378 GCF_040638135.1 Streptomyces sp. NPDC026673
CCCGCGACGGCCGCACCGCACCGATGGGCAAGGCCCCCGCACGCGGCACATGGCGCCGCCTGCCACGACCGGCCCTCATCCTCGGCATCCCCGCCGTCGCCGCCCTGGGCTGGGCACTGCCCATCCTGGGCATCACCCTCCTCGGCTTCCTGCTCCTGGACGTCGCCGTCGGGCTCGTCCGGCGCATGCGTGCCGGCTGACCGACCGCGACACCGCAGCCGAAGGCCCGGGCCGGGAGAACACCTCCCGGCCCGGGGCCATTTCACCGGGCAATACATCCAGCGCGCCGCACGATGTGGCTGAGAGTGGCGAGTCGTCGGGTGGGTGGGTGCGGGTTCATCTCGCTCCCTTCGGTCGCAAAGACGCCGGCTGCGGACGGGGAGGGAGGGTGCCGGGTTTTCGCGGCGGTGTGCGGGTGGGTGCGTGGCGGGGGTTCAGGCGCCGGAGCGGGGTCCCTTTCCGGGGGTGTCTGTCTCGTTGCCGTCCGCGGGTAGAGATGGCTGGTTGCCACGCCCACCCTTCGTGGATGGCGCGCCCGCCGTAACCGGCGTCTGCGGGTAATTCCCCGACAGGCGACGGGCCCGGCGGGTGGTCTGCCGAGATCGGGCTCTGTTTCACCGAAATAGTCGGCGAAAGCGGGCCCGATGTCCCCCGGCCCAAAGATCGGGCTCTGTTCCGCCGACATGTTCGGCGAAAGCGAGCCCGATCTCTCCCGGCCCAGAGAACGGGCTCTCTTCCGCCATATATGTCGGTGAAAGCGAGCCCGATCTCCCACGCCCCGCCAGCACCCCGAATCAGTCGCAGACGCCGGTCACGGCGGGCGCGCCCACCACCCACCGATGGCGTGGAAGCGGTCATCTATACCCGCGGACGGCCATGAGACCCGCGCCACCGGAAACGCGACCCGCTCCGGCGCCTGAACCCCCGCCACGCACTCACCCGCACACCGCAGCGAAGTCCCAGACCGCCACCCTCCCCTCCGCAGCCGGCCGCTCTGCGACCGAAGGGAGCGAGACGGCGGGACAGCCGCACCACCCACCCGCACTCTCACCCACCCGCCCCGCACCGTGCCGCCCGAGTGCGTTCAGGGCGGTCCGGCATGTGGATCTCCCTGTCCCCGGGCGGCGCACCCCGTAGGCTGGCGCGTGCAGCTGGTTCGCCCCGTCCGCCAGGCGGGATGCGTCGCAAGAGGGAACCCGGTGGGAATCCGGGACTGCCCCGCAGCGGTGAGCGGGAACGACCGCCGTCATACGCACTGGGCGCGCACGCGTCCGGGAAGCGACGGCCAATAGGTGTCTGCACGTCAGACGTGCCCGTGAGTCCGAAGACCTGCCACTGCCCGTGCCCCGCGGCGGGGCGCGGTTCCACCGGGACCTCGTGGGCGGGTCGGCGGCGGCCTTCGCGTGCCGTACGCATCTCCCGTGCCGGGGTCCTTGCGAACTCGCGAAGGAGAGTTCCATGGCACTCACCCACATCGGTGCGACCCTCCACGGCTATCCGCGCCAGGGGCCCGATCGGGAGCTCAAGCGGGCCCTCGAGGGCTACTGGGCGGGCCGCGTCGCGGCGGACGACCTGATCGCGACCGCCGCGTCCGTCCGGGCCGGCGCCCGGCGCCAGATGCGCACGGCGGGCATCACCGAGATCCCGACCGGCGGCTTCTCCCTCTACGACCACGTCCTGGACACCGCCTGGGCGGTCGGCGCGGTCCCCGCGCGCTACCGCGCCGGCGGAGTGACGGAGCTGGACGCCTACTTCGCCGCCGCGCGCGGCACGGCCGAGCTGGCGCCGCTGGAGATGACCAAGTGGTTCGACACCAACTACCACTACCTGGTGCCCGAGGTGGGCCCCGGCACCGTCTTCACCCCCGACTCCCGCAAGCAGCTCGCCGAGTACGCCGAGGCCCGGCTCGAGGGACTGACCGCCCGTCCGGTGCTGCTGGGCCCGGTCAGCTTCCTGCTGCTGTCCAAGCCCGCACCCGGCGCAGGCCCGGGCTTCACGCCGCTGGCACTGCTGGACCGGCTGCTGCCGGTGTACGCCTCCCTCCTGGCCGACCTGCGGGCCGTGGGCGTGGAATGGGTGCAGCTGGACGAGCCCGCACTGGTCCAGGACCAGCCGCGCGCCGTGCTCGACGCCACCGCCCGCGCCTACCGCGAGCTCACCGCAGCCGAGGACCGGCCGAAGCTGCTGGTCGCCACCTACTTCGACGCCCTCGGGGAGGCGCTGCCCGTTCTGGCGCAGTCCCCCGTCGAGGGACTGGCCCTGGACTTCACCGGCCCCGCCGCCGTGAACCTCGAAGCGCTCGCCGCCCTCGGCGGCCTGCCCGGCAAGCGACTGATCGCCGGGGTCGTCGACGGCCGCAACGTCTGGGCAGACGACCTGGAGGCCTCGCTCGCCACCCTGGCCACCCTGCTCGGCCTCACCGACCACCTCGACGTGGCGCCCTCGTGCTCCCTTCTCCACGTGCCCCTCGACCTCACGCTGGAACGCACCCTCGACCTGCAGGTCAGCCGCTGGCTCGCGTTCGCCCGGCAGAAGCTGGACGAGACCGTCACCCTGGCCCGGGCCCTGTCCGAGGGGCGTGAGGCCGTCGCCCCGCACCTCGCGGCGAGCCGGGCCGCCCGCGCCTCCCGCGCCGCCTCCGCCGTCACCCACGACCCCGCCGTACGGGCCCGCTGCGCGGCCACCGGGCCGGAGCACGCCCGCCGGCCGCAGGCGTACGCCGAGCGGGCCGCGGCGCAGCGGAACAGGCTCGCCCTGCCGCCGCTGCCGACGACGACCATCGGCTCGTTCCCGCAGACCTCCGACCTGCGCGCCGCCCGCGCCGCCCTGCGCGCGGGGACGCTGACGGCGGAGGAGTACGAGGAGCGGATCGCCGCCGAGATCCGCGAGGTCGTCGCCTTCCAGGAGAAGGCCGGCCTGGACGTCCTCGTCCACGGCGAACCCGAACGCAACGACATGGTGCAGTACTTCGCCGAGCGGCTGAACGGATTCCTCGTCACCCGGCACGGCTGGGTGCAGTCCTACGGGAGCCGTTACGTCAAGCCTCCCGTCCTTGTCGGTGACGTGTCCCGGCCCGCGCCGATGACGCTGCGCTGGACCTCCTACGCCCAGTCCCTCACCGGCAAGCCGGTCAAGGGCATGCTCACCGGCCCGGTCACGATGCTGGCCTGGTCCTTCGTCCGCGACGACCAGCCGCTCGCCGACACCGCCCGCCAGGTCGCCCTGGCCCTGCGCGACGAGGTCGCGGACCTGGAGGCGGCGGGGACCGCGATCGTCCAGGTCGACGAACCCGCCCTGCGCGAGAGCCTGCCGCTGCGGGCCGCCGCCCGCCCCGCCTACCTGGCGTGGGCCACCGAGGCCTTCCGCCTCGCCACCTCCGGGGTCCGCGCGGACACCCAGGTGCACACCCACATGTGCTACGCGGAGTTCGGGGAGATCCTGCCGGCCATCGAGGCCCTCGACGCCGACGTCATCAGCCTGGAGGCGGCCCGCTCGCACATGGAGATCGCCGGTGAGCTCGCCGCGGCGGGCTATCCCCGCGAGGCGGGCCCCGGGGTGTACGACATCCACTCGCCGCGGGTTCCCTCGGAATGGGAGATCTCCGACCTCCTCGACCGGGCGCTGCGGGCCCTGCCCGCCGAGCGGCTGTGGGTCAACCCCGACTGCGGTCTGAAGACCCGCGCCCCGGGCGAGGTCCGCGAGGCGCTGGAGAACCTCGTCGCCGCGGCCCGCCGGGTGCGGGGGTGACTGCGGTGGCCCCCCGGCACCGGACGCCCGCCGACTCGGCGGTCACGCTCGCCCACATCATGAGCGAGCACGACACCAACCTGTACGGGACCGTCCACGGCGGTGTCGTGATGAAGCTCGTCGACGACGCGGCCGCGGCGGCCGCGGCCCGCCACGCGTCGGGTCCCGCGGTCACCGTATCGGTGCAGGACATGACCTTCCTGCGTGCCGCCCACGCCGGTGACCTGCTCACCGTGCACGCCGTCGTCGAGCACGCCGGCCGCACCTCCATGGACGTCGGCGTCCGGGTCACGGCCGAACGCTGGGACACCCCCGGCCCGGCGGCCGACGTCGTGACGGCGCACCTGGTCTTCGTGGCCACGGGCGCCGACGGACGGCCGCGGCCGGTGGCGGAGCTCAGGCCGGCGTCGGCCGACGACGAGCGGCGGCAGGCCCGGGCGCTGCGGCGGCGTGCCCTGCGCGCGCGGCAGGCCGAGGCGGGCTGATCCGAGGGCCGGGCGGGCGGCGCCGGCCGCCGCTGCCCGACCGGCCCGCCCCGGACACGGCGCCCCTTCCCTCCCGGGAGGGGGCGCCTTGCCCGGGTCGTGGTGTTACGTATAACGTTCGCGCATGTCCCGTATCGCCCTGGTCACCCTCGTCGTCCGCGACCACGACGAGGCCATCGCCTTCTACACCGGCCCCCTCGGCTTCGAGCTCGTCGAGGACGAGCCGCGCCCCGGCGGCGGCCGGTGGGTCGTCGTGCGGCCGCCCGGCGGCGACGCCGCGGGCAGCGGTCTGGTGCTCGCCCGCGCCAAGAACGACGCGGAGCTGTCCCGGGTCGGTGACCAGACCGGGGGGCGGGTCGGCTTCTTCCTGCACACCGAGGACTTCGCGGGGGACTACGCGCGCATGCGCGCCGCGGGGGTGACCTTCCTGGAGGAGCCCCGCCACGAGGCGTACGGCTCGGTCGTCGTCTTCCAGGACCCGTACGGGAACCGCTGGGACCTCCTCCAGCCCGCCGGTCCCACCGCCACCACCGACCAGGAGCACACCGCGTGACCACGACCACGCCCGACACCGACCTGATCCGCCGGCTGCCGAAGGCCGTCCTCCACGACCACCTGGACGGCGGCCTGCGCCCGGCCACCCTGGTCGAACTCGCCGCGGAGATCGGCCACCCCCTGCCCGCCACCGACCCCGGCGAGCTGGCCGCCTGGTACTACGCCGCCGCCAACTCCGGCGACCTGGTCCGCTACATCGCCACCTTCGAGCACACCATCGCCGTGATGGGCACCCGCGAGGGCCTGCTGCGCGTCGCCGAGGAGTACGTGCTGGACCTCGCCGCCGACGGTGTCGTCTACGGCGAGGTGCGCTACGCGCCCGAACTGCTGGTGCACCGGGGCCTGACCCTGGCCGAGGTCGTCGAGACCGTCCAGGAGGGCCTGGCCGCCGGCATGGCGAAGGCCGCCGCCGCGGGCACGCCGGTCCGCGTGGGGACGCTGCTGTGCGCGATGCGCATGACCGACCGCAGCCGTGAGGTCGCCGGCCTCGCCGTCGCCTACCGCGACGCGGGCGTCGTCGGCTTTGACATCGCCGGCGCCGAGGACGGCTTCCCGCCCGCCGACCACCTCGCCGCCTTCGAGTACCTGCGCCGCGAGAACGTGCCCTTCACCATCCACGCGGGCGAGGCACACGGCCTGCCCAGCATCCACCAGGCGGTACAGGTCTGCGGCGCGCTCCGGATCGGCCACGGCGTCCGGCTCGCCGAGGACATCGTGGACGGCAAGCTCGGCCGCCTCGCGGGCTGGATACGCGACCGCCGCATCGCGCTGGAGGTCTGCCCGACCTCCAACCTCCAGACGGGCGCCGCCACCTCCATCGCGGAGCACCCCATCACCCTCCTGCGCGACCTCGGCTTCCGCGTCACCCTCAACACCGACAACCGGCTGGTCTCGGCGACGACCCTGACCCGCGAGATGGAACTCCTCGTCACCGAGGCGGGCTGGACGGTCGAGGACCTGCGCGAGGTGACCGTCAACGCGCTCAAGAGCGCCTTCATCCCCTTCGACGAGCGGAACGCGCTCATCAGCGACGTCGTCCTGCCGGGCTACGAGACGGTGCTCGCCGCGGGACGCTGACCGACGACGACGGCGGTACCGGGCCGGGCCCCGGTCCGGCACCGCCGTTGCGCGTGCGTCCCGTCATCGACCTCTTGGGGCCGCCTGTTCCGGATGTCCGCGGAGCGCGGCGGGAGCGTTCCATCCGCTCCGTCCGCCCGGTGCGCCGGCGTCCGGGTCGCTCTTGACGCCGCCGGGCCCCGTGCGAATGATGGCGATCACCCGCCCGTCCGCAGGCAGCCCCAGGGGGGATCCGCCACGTGACCCGTGCGCACCGCCGTCCTCGTACCGTCCTCGCCATGGGCGCCGAGGCCCGCGAGACCGTCCTCACCGCCGCGGCGCTCGAACGCCTCTCCCGTGTCGCCCGCGTCGATCCGGCCCTGCTCGTCGTGGACTTCGGCGACCCCGCCGTGGCGGAGCCGCTCGCCGAGGCCGAAGTGCTCCTCACCGGCTGGGGCTGCCCACCCCTGGACGCGGCGGCGCTGGCCCGCATGCCCGGGCTGCGCGGGGTCGTCCACGCCGCAGGATCGGTCAAGCACCACATCACCGACGCCGTCTGGCAGCGCGGCATCCCGGTCTCCTCCGCGGCCGCGGCCAACGCCCTTCCGGTGGCCGAGTACACCGTCGCGGCCGTCCTCTTCTCCAACAAGCGCGTCCTGGCCTCGGCGCGGGCCTACCGGGAGGCCCGCCACCGGGTGCCGCCGACCGCCGTGTCACCCGACGTCGGCAACTACCGCCGCACCGTCGGCGTCGTGGGTGCCTCCCGCATCGGGCGCCGGGTCGTCGAGCTGCTGCGCCCCTTCGACCTGCGCCTGCTCGTCCACGACCCCTACCTCGACCCCGGGGAGGCGGTCGCGCTCGGCGTGGAACCGGTGGAGCTGGACCGGCTGTGCCGGCTCAGCGACGTCGTCACCGTGCACGCCCCCGAACTGCCGGAGACCCGGCACCTCTTCGACTCCCGGCGGCTCGCGCTGCTCAGGGACGGGGCCACGCTGATCAACACCTCGCGCGGCTCGCTGGTCGACACCGCCGCGCTCACCCGGGAACTGGTCTCCGGCCGGCTGCACGCCGTCCTCGACGTCACCGACCCCGAGCCCCTGCCCGCCGACTCGCCGCTCTACGAGTTGCCGAACGTCCTGCTGACGCCGCACGTCGCCGGATCGCTCGGCAACGAGCTGACCCGGCTCGCCGACACCGCGATCGAGGAGATCGAACGCCTCGCCCACGGTGTGCCGTTCGCCCACGCCGTCCACCCCGACACCCTCGGACGCTCCGCCTGAGAGAGGGCCGCACGGCCGTGCCCGGGCCCACCCCCGCCCGGATCGCGTGGCAGGAGGCGGGATTCGGCCTCTTCCCGCGCTTCAGCGCTCGGTCGACCTCGACCACCTCGACCTCGCCGAGGACCTGACGGGCGGCCGGCGGGTCCGGGAACACGCCCGTCGACGCCGGCGCGGCCCTGCGCCGCGTCACGGGCTTCCGCACGGGGTGCGAGACGGGACCGGAGCCCCTCAGGTACGGCCGGTGCCGCGGTAGAGGTCGATTTCGCCGTCGAGTTCGAGGGCGAGCACGGTGGCATACGGGTCCAGCCCGCCCAGGGCCGGTGCGTCGATCCAGGTGACCCCGGGGACCTCGTGGAGCCCGCCGACCACCTGGTGGTCCAGCTCGGCGCCCGTGCCGACCACCGAGACACGGCGGATCCGGTTGCGCAGCCCCCGTACCGCGATGGTCTCGCGCGGGGCGTCGAAGCACACCAGGTACAGGGTGCGGCGGTCGGCGGACAGGGTGCTGGGGCCGTAGTGGTGCCCGGCCGGCAGGCCGGCGACGGTGCCGTACACGGCGTCGGCGTGGCCGCGGATCCAGTCGCCGAGCCCTTCCAGGCGCGCGGTCTGCTCCGGGGTGATGGTGCCGTCCTCGCGGGGGCCGACGTCCAGCAGCAGATTGCCGCCCGCGCCGATCGTCTCGGCGAAGTAGCGGACCAGCTGGCGCACCGACTTGTGCCGGTGGTCGGCGTGCTGGAAGCCCCAGGAGTCGTTCACGGTCAGGCACAGCTCCCACGGTCCGGCCGGGGGCTCGACGGGGATGCCCTGCTCGGGGGTGGCGTAGTCGCCGTGGCTCAGCATGCGCGCGTTGAGGACCGTCTCAGGGTTCCCGGCGAGGATCCGCGCGGCCAGCGCGTCCAGGCCCCACTGCTCCTCGCTGCGCTCCCACTCGCCGTCGAACCACAACAGATCGGGGCGGAAGCGGTCGACCAGCTCCCCGACCTGGGCGTCGCGGTAGGCGAGGTACCGCTTCCAGGCGGCCGGGTCCTCCTTGCCGTCGGCCGGGACGACGAAGCGGTTCGTCGCCACGTCCTCCATCGGCGGGTCGGGGTGGACGACGCTGGCGTAGTCCGGGTGGTTCCAGTCCGAGTGGGAGTAGTACAGGCCGACCTTGAGGCCCTGTTCGCGCAGCGCCTCGGCGTACGGGGCGATCAGGTCGCGTCCGGCCGGGGCGCGCCGGACGACCGACAGGTCGCCCTGCGCGGTGTCCCACAGGGCGACGCCGTCGTGGTGCCGGGCGGTGAGCACGGCGTACCGGGCGCCCGCGCGGGAGAAGAGCCGGGCCCAGGCGCCCGGGTCGTAGTGCGCGGCGGTGAAACCGTCGAGCTGGCGCATGTAGCGCTCGTGGGGGACCTCGCCGTGGTAGAAGGCCCAGGACTCGGGGACGCCGTCGACCGCGTAGATCCCGTAGTGGACGAAGATGCCGAGCTTGGCGTCGGCGAACCACGGCTGCAGGGGCATTGCTGACGCTTCCTCGGGGTGCGGGGGTGTTCGATGAACGGGTGCGGCGATACGTCGGAGGAGTCCTGTCTTCCGCCCCGACCCTAAGGGGAAGCGGGGTGACTGACAAGAAATACCTCCGATGTATCGCCGCGTTCGCTCTCCCGCGGCCCCTACTTCACGGAGCCGGCCATGACCCCCTGCACGAAGTGCCGCTGGAAGGCGAAGAAGACCACCAGCGGAACGATCAGCGACAGGAAGGCGCCCGGCGCCAGCACGTCGATGTTGGCGCCGAACTGCCGCATCTGCGACTGCAGGGCGACCGTGAGCGGCAGCGAGCCGCTGTCGGCGAAGATCAGCGCGACGAGCATGTCGTTCCACACCCACAGGAACTGGAAGATGGCCAGGCTCGCGATCGCCGGACGGCCCACCGGCAGCACCAGCTTGCGGAAGATCGTCCACTCCGTCCCGCCGTCCATGCGGGCGGCCTCCAGCATCTCGCGGGGGATCTCGGCGAAGTAGTTGCGCAGCAGGAAGATCGCGAACGGCAGCCCGTACGCCACGTGGAAGAGGACCACGCCCGCGGTCGTGCCGAACAGCCCCACCTCCCGGAACAGCCGGGCGACCGGCAGCAGCCCGATCTGCACGGGCACCACGAGCATGCCGACGACCACCAGGAAGACCCAGTCCCGCCCGGGGAACTCCAGCCAGGCGAAGGCGTATCCGGCCAGCGCGGCGAGAACCACCACGGCCGCCGTGGCGGGCACCGAGATCAGCACGGTGTTCCAGAACGCCCCGGTGAGCCCGCCGTCGCCGAGGATGGCCGTGTAGTTGTCGAAGGTCAGCGTGCCGGGGTGGAGCAGCGTCGTCCACCAGCCGGAGCCGGCGTTGTCGTCGGCGCTCCGCAGCGAGGCGAAGAACAGTCCCGCCGTCGGGGTGAGCCAGATCAGCGCGATGATCGTCAGCAGGGCCTGGACCAGACCGCCGCGCAGCGCCGCGACCAGCCGGCTCGCCGCGGAGGGGCGGCCGGGCCCGCCGGACGGCCTCCCGGGCGGGGTGGACGGGGCGGGGTGCGGAGCGGCGGTCTGCACGGTCATCGGTTGCTCCTGCGGAAGCGTCGGATGTTGAGGGCCATCGCGGGCAGCACCAGCAGCAGCAGGACGACGCCGATCGCGCTGCCCAGGCCCTGGTTGTTGCCGCCGCCGAAGGAGGCCAGCCACATCTGCAGCGCCAGGACGTTCGCGTCCTCCAGCACCGGGCCCGGAGCGATGATGTAGACGAGGTCGAAGACCTTCATCACGTTGATCACCAGCGTCACGAAGACCACGCCCAGCACGGGCGCGAGCAGCGGCACGGTGATCCTGCGGAAGATCTGCCACTCGCTCGCGCCGTCCATCCGGGCGGCCTCCAGCGTCTCGCGCGGCAGCGAGGAGAGCCCGGCGCCGATCAGCACCATCGAGAAACCGGTCCAGATCCACAGGTAGGCGCCGATGATCGCCGGCGTGACCAGTGTCGGACCGAGCCAGTCGATGCCCGCGTAGGGTTCCGCGAAGTTCTTCCCGGGCAGCCGGACGCCGTAGGGCCCGTCCCCGGCGTCCGGGAAGCGGAAGGAACCGTCGTCACCCGTGGTCGTGGTGGCGACGACCTTGTCGCCCTTGGTCAACTCGACCGCCATGCCCGGCAGTCCGCGCTCCTTGGGGTCCACGGCGCCGGGTGTGCCCCCGCCGCCCGGGACGAAGTCCAGGTAGACCACGCCGGTGACCGTGCCGTCGGAGACCTGCGCGGGTGCCGCCGGACGGGCCTGCTTCGGCAGGGACGCGGGCGGCAGGCCGACGAGGCCCAGCGTGACGTCCTTGCCCGGCTCGACCTGCGCGACCGCCTGGTAGCCGCCGTCGCCGGACTCCTTCATCACGTCCGTGCCGCGCGGCCGGGCGCCGGGGTAGGCGGAGGAGTCGCTGAAGGTGTCGTGGACGGCGACGGCGACCGCGTTCATGACGCCGCGCTGCGGGTCCTGGTCGTACACCAGGCGGAAGGTGATGCCCGCGGCGAGGAAGGAGACCGCCATCGGCATGAAGATCAGCAGCTTGAAGGCGGTGGCCCAGCGGATCTTCTCGGTGAGCACGGCGAGGATCAGGCCGACGCCGGTGAGCACCGCCGGCGCGGCCACGACCCAGATCGCCGTGTTGCGCACGGCCTTCAGCGAGGACGGGTCGGTGAACATCTCCTGGTAGTTGTCCAGGCCCACGAAGCGGTCGCCGCTCGCGTCGAACAGGCTGCGGCCGATCGAGTAGAGGATGGGATAGCCGACGAGGGCGCCGAGCAGGACGAGCGCCGGGAGCGCGAAGGCGATCGCCGTGATCCGGGCCCGGCGCGAACGCCGCCGGACGGCGGCCGGGGCGGTGCCGCCCGCCGGAGCGGACGGCACCTTGCGGGTGAGGGCGGACATGACCCGGCCTCAGCCCTTGTACGCCTTGGCGGCCGCGGCCTCGAGCTTCGCCGCGGTGGCCTTGGGGTCCGACGGGTCGCGCAGGAAGTCCTGGAGGATCTTCCACTCGCCCTTGCCGGGCGTGCCGCCGAAGGCGGGCGGCGTCTGGTCGGACATGTCGAAGCGCACGGTGTCGCCGGCGTCGACCAGGGACTTGGCGGCGGTGCGCAGGGTGTCGTCCGCGTAGGAGGCCGGGTCCAGCTTGGTGTTGGGGGACAGGAAGCCACCCGACTTCGCCCAGATCTCCGCGGCCTCGGGGGTGGCCATGTAGGCGATCAGCTCCATGGCGGCCTTGGCGTTCTTGCCGGACTTCAGCGCCACCGCGGCCTCGCCGCCGCCGACCACCGGGGCGGGGCCGCCGTCGACGGAGGGGAAGGGGAAGAACTTGGCGTCCTCGCCGACCTTGCCGCCCAGGTCACCCGAGATGACACCGCCGACGAAGTCGCCCTCGTAGACCATGCCGGCCTTGGGGGTCTTGCCGAAGACGTGGGCCACGGAGTCGGGGAAGCTGGTGCCCAGGGCGCCCTTGCGGCCGCCGGCGATCAGGTCGTCCTCCCCGAACAGCTTGGCCAGGGTGGTGAGCGCCTTGACGACGGTGGGGTCGCTCCAGGGGATCTCGTGCCGGGTCAGCTTGTCGTAGTTCTCCGGGCCGGCCTGGGAGAGGTAGACGTTCTCGAACCAGTCGGTGAGCGTCCAGCCGTCCGAACCGCCGATGGCGAAGGCGGGCAGGCCCGAGTCGGAGACCGCGCGCGCCGCGTCCAGCATCTCCTGGAAGGTCTTCGGCGGCTGCACACCGGCGGTGTCCAGCGCCTGCGGGCTGTACCAGACCGTCGACTTGTCGGACGTCTTGAAGTACAGGCCGTAGTAGGTGCCGTCGACGGTGCCGAAGGTCTGCCAGATCTTGGCGTAGTTCTGCTCCGCCGCGCCCTTCACGGCCGGGGACAGCGGCTGGAGCCAGCCCTTGCCCGCGAACTCCTTGAGCACGCCGGGCTGCGGCACCATCGCGACGTCGGGCGAGTCGCCGCCCTCGATCTTGCTGCCCAGGACGGTCGCGAAGTTGTCGCCGGTGGAGACGTAGGCGACCTTCGCCCCGGTCTTGGCGGTGAAGCCGTCCAGGACCTTCTGGAAGTTCTCCTGCTCGACGCCGGTCCAGACGGCCGCGACCGTCACCGTCTGGCCCTTGAGCTTCTGGCCGCCGGTCGACGGGCCGGAGTCGGAGGAGTCCTTGGCGTCACCGCCGCAGGCGGTGGTCGCGAGGGCCAGACCGCATATGGCGGTGGCCGCGACGAGGGTGCGCTTCATCGGGGTCGTGTCCCTTCCTCGGTGGGGTGGTGCGTGAACGGTCGTGCGTGAACGGTCAGCTCTGCGCCGGGTCGTGGACCCACCAGGCGGCGGTGTTGCCCGGGAGCAGCCCGGGCGGGCAGGTGGTGCTGGACAGCAGCGGCTGTCCCGGTACGGGGGCGGGGACGGGCTCCTCGCCGAAGTTGACGGCGCAGACCAGGCCCTCGCCGCGGACGAAGGCGAGCACGCCGGGCGGCGCCTCCAGCCAGCGCAGCGTGCCCTCGCCGAGCTGGGGCAGCCGGGCGCGCAGGCCGAGCGCGTCCCGGTACAGGTGCCAGAAGGACCCGGTGTCCAGCAGCGCGCGGTCGGCGCTGTGTTCGGCGAACCAGGCCGGCTGCGGCAGCCACGGCCGGGCCGTGCTGCCCTCGGCGGTGAAGCCGAACGGCGAGGCGTGGCCCGACCAGGGCAGCGGCACCCGGCAGCCGTCCCGGACGAAGCGCCGGCTGCCGGTGCGGTGGAAGATCGGGTCGGTCAGCACCTCGTCCGGCAGGTCCACGACCTCCGGCAGCCCGAGCTCCTCGCCCTGGTAGACGTACGCGGCCCCGGGCAGCGCCAGCATCAGCAGCGCGGCGGCGCGGGCCCGGGCGGCGCCGAGGTGGCCGGCGGCTCCTGCCTCCACGCCGCCGCCCGCGTACCGGGTCACGGTCCTGACCTGGTCGTGGTTGTTGAGCACCCAGGTGACGGTGGAGCCGGTCCCGGCGATGTCGCGCAGCGCCTCGGCGATGGTCGTCCGGAACGCCGGCGCGCTCCAGGGCGCGCTCAGCAGATGGAAGAAGAAGGCCTGGTGGAGCTCGTCGGGGCGGACGTAGCGGGCCTGTTCGGCCGGGGTGGGCACGGAGACCTCGCCGACCAGCAGGCGTTCACGTCCGTCGCGTGCGGTGTACTCCTCGCAGATCGCCCGCCACCGCCGCCACACGCCGTGCACCTCGGGGCGGTTCCAGGCCAGCGGGTTGACCGAGTCGCGGGTCCGCTCGTCCGCCTCCGGATCGGGGGAGTCGGGCAGCTCGGGGTGCTTGAACAGGCCGGCTGCGACGTCGATCCGGAAGCCGTCGACGCCCCGGTCCAGCCAGAAGCGCAGGACGTGCTCGAAGTGCTCCCCGACGCGCGGGTGGCGCCAGTTGAGGTCGGGCTGCTCCGGGGTGAACAGGTGGAGGTACCACTGCCCCGGCCGGCCGTCGGGCTCGGTCACCCGGGACCAGGCGGACCCGCCGAACATCGCCCGCCAGTTGTTGGGCGGCAGCTCGCCGTGCTCGCCGCGTCCGTCGGCGAAGTGGAACAGCGACCGCGAGGCGCCGCCGGGCCCCTCCGCCAGTGCCCGGCGGAACCACGGGTGCGCGCTGGAGCAGTGGTTGGGGACGATGTCGACGACGGTGCGCAGGCCCAGCCGGTGCGCGTCGGCGACCAGGCGGTCGAACTCGGCGAGGTCGCCGTAGACCGGGTCGACGGCCGTGTAGTCGGCGACGTCGTAGCCGTGGTCGTGCTGCGGCGAGGGGTAGAAGGGGCTCAGCCAGATGCCGTCGACGCCCAGCTTGCGCAGGTAGGGCAGGCCCGCCCGGACGCCCGCCAGGTCCCCGACACCGTCGCCGGTGCTGTCCAGGAAGCTGCGCACATAGACCTGGTAGACCACCGCGTCGCGCCACCAGGGCCGTACGGCGGTGAGTGCGGGGGAGGGGGCGGCGGCGGTGGAGGAACCGTCCTCCAGAGGGGCTGTGAACACCCGTCACCATCCTGACTGCGGGCGCGCGGACGGGCACTGAGCGCCGCGCGGGGTGGCTCGTTATACATGCATGTTAAGTAGTCATGTCCGGAGAGTGTCAACGGAACTGCCGATAGACGGCGCTTGCTGAGCCGATTTGTGTGCTTAACGCCGAAGGCTTGAGGCGTCGCGGCGTGCCGGGAGCCTGGTTCGGATACCTAACATGTAAGTAGGAGATACTCCACGGGAGAGAACCGCGGGATCAGCGGTCCCGCACGATCTCCCGCAGCTCGCGGTCCAGCCGCGCGACGGCCTGCTCCGGCGTGGTGTGCAGCGCCAGCGCGTCCCGGCTGACCGCGGCCACCGCCAGGCTCACCTGCTCGTAGCGGGCGCTCTTCGGGCGCGGCATGGCCGCCTTGAGGCTCTGCTCGAGGACCGGCAGATACGGATAGCGGCGCACCAGCGCCGGGTCCTTGTACAGGTCCGCCCACACCGGCGGCAGCGAGCCCTCGGTGAGCACCTGGCGCTGCACGGGCTCACTCGTCATGTAGGCCATGAGGTCCGCGGCCGTACGCGGATGCCGCGAGTGCGCGTTGACGGCGAGGTTGGAGCCGCCCAGCACCCCGGCGCCCGGCCCGTTCGGCCCGGGCAGCGGCACCGCGCCGAAGCGCCCCGCGACCTTGGACCCCGGCGCGGAGGCGAGGTCGTACACATAGGGCCAGTTGCGCAGGAAGAGCAGCCGGCCGTCCTCGAAGGCCCGCCGCGACTCCTCCTCCTTGAACCGCAGCGCCTCGCGCGGGATCCAGCCCTCGCGCACCCCGCGCACCAGGAAGCCCAGCCCCTCGCGGGCCGCGGCGGAGTCCACGGTGACCCGGCTGCCCTCCCCGCCGAGGATGCCGCCCCCGGCCGACTGCACCGCCTCGGTGACGTTGACGGTCAGCCCCTCGTACGGCAGGAACTGCCCGGCGTAGCCGCCGATGCCGTACTTCGGGGCGAGGGTCTTCGCCTGCTGCTCCAACTCCGCCCAGGTGCGCGGCGGTGCCAGGTGCTCCCGGTCGAGGATGTCCTTGCGGTAGTAGAGCAGTCCGCTGTTGGTGACATAGGGCACGGCGTACTGCCGTCCGTGGAAGGTGGCGGTCTCCACCACCGAGTCCAGCAGCCGGTTCATCGGCAGGCCGCGCGGGTCGACCGGGGCGATCCAGCCCGCGCCGGCGAACTCCGAGGTCCATGCCACGTCGATGTTGAGCACGTCGAAGCGGTCGCTGCCGGAGCGCAGGCTGTCGGCCATCTGCGCGCGCACCTCGTCGGCGGCCTCGGGCAGTTCGACGAGGGTCGCCCTCTCCAGGGGGTGGGCGCGGTTCCAGCCGTCGAGCACATGCTGGAGGTAGCCGGTCAGATCACGGCCGGTCGCCAGGGTCACCGGGCCCCGGCCGGTCGCGCCGGGCGGGCCGTCGGCTGCGCGGGCGCCCGCGGAGGCGTACCCGGTCAGCAGCAGGGCAGCGGAGAGCAGGGCTCTGCCCGCGGCCCGCGCCCAGCGCATACGATCCTCCAGGTCCCGCCTCCGGCGACGGCGTCGTCGTCCGGAGGGACATGTATACCTGTTGGACATGCGCGATACTAGCCATCGCGGCAAGACGGCCCGCTCGCCGATCATCGGGCTGGTGAGCGGCCCCTAACAAGCAAGTAGCCGGGGAGGAGGCAGGACGATCGTGCGCCTTCCTCTCATGGCACTCCTCGCCAAGGGGCCCGCTCACGGTTACGAGCTGAAAACGGCACTTGAGAAGCTCTTCGGCGCTGCCTATCCTCAGCCGAACATCGGCCAGATCTACGTGACGCTGGCGCGCCTGGAGAAGTCGGGACTGATCCGGGGCGAGGACGTCACGCAGTCCGGCCGGCCCAACAAGCGGATCTACGAACTCACCGACGCCGGGCGGGAGGCGGTGGCCGCCTGGTTCGACGAGCCGTCCAGCGAGCCGCGGGTGCGCGACGAGTTCTTCATGAAGCTCGCCCTCGCCCCGGCCACCGGCATGGCCGATCAGGTCTCCCTGATCAACAAGCAGCGCCGCCACTATCTCAACCTCATGCGGGCCATGTCCCGGCTCGCCGCGGGGGAGGACCGGGACGACACCATCGCGCAGCTGCTGATCGAGGGCGCGACGCTGCATCTGCAGGCGGACCTCGACTGGCTGGAGCGCTGCCAGGAGGAGCTGGAATGAGAAGGGCCGAGCCGCCCCCCGCGGCGCCGTACATGCTCCGGGTCGAGGGCCTGGTCAAGACGCACCGCGTGGACGGCGGCGAGGTCCGGGCCGTGCGCGGGGTCGACCTGGAGGTGCGCCCGGGCGAGTTCGTCGCCGTCACCGGCCCCTCAGGCGCCGGCAAGTCCACCCTGCTGCACCTGCTCGGCGGCCTCGAACGCCCCGACCGCGGCCGGATATGGCTGGACGGCCAGCGGGTCGACCAGCTCAGCGAGGCGCGCTGGGCGGTACTGCGCCGGCGCGGCGTCGGCATCGTCTTCCAGTTCTTCAACCTCGTCTCCACCCTCACCGTCGCGGACAACATCGAACTCCCCGCCCTGCTGGCCGGCCGCTCCCCCCGCCAGGTGCGCGCCGCCCGACGGGAACTGCTCGCCGAACTCGGCCTGGAGGGCAAGGAGGACAGCACTCCCGGCGACCTGTCCGGCGGGGAGCAGCAGCGGGTCGCCCTGGCCCGGGCCCTGGTCAACCGTCCGGCGCTGCTGCTGGCCGACGAGCCCACCGGCAGCCTCGACAGCAAGGGCACCCGGGAGGTGCTGCGGCTGCTGACCCGGTGCCACGAACGCGGCCAGACGATCCTGCTCGTCACGCACGACGCCAAGGTGGCCAGCGCCGCGGACCGGGTGGTCAGCCTCTTCGACGGCGAGATCGTCGACGACATCGCCCTGGACTCCCCGCCGTACACCTCGCGTCCCTCCCGAGCCGCCGCCGACGTCGTGAAACTGCGGGGCTGACGCCGTGCGCGCCACCGTCCGCTGGGCCCTCGCCGATCTGCGCACGCACCGCGGCCAGGCCCTGTCCATCGTCCTGGCCACCGCGGGCATCACCGTGGCGCTGCTGCTCTCCGTCGCCCTGCTGGTGTACGCGGCCAACCCCTGGCAGCGGATGTTCACCGCGACCGAGGGCGCCCACGTCTGGCTGCGCACGGACGGCGGCGCCGACACCCGTGCCCTGTCCCGCATCGACGGGGTGACCGCGCTCTCCGGACCCTTCCGCACCCTCACCGTCACCGCGCAGCACGGCCGGGAGAAGGCCGCACTCGACCTGCGGGCCGCGGGCACGAAGCCGCCGGCGGTGGGCCGGCCGCTGATGGACCGCGGGGGCTGGCTGGAGCCCGGCGCGAGCGACGGCATCGTGCTGGAGCGGTCGGTGGCGACCGCGCTGTGGGCCGAGCCGGGTGACGAGATCAGCGTGACCCGCGGCGGACGGCCGAGCACCGTCCGGGTGGTCGGCGTCGCCGAGACCGCGGAACCCCTCTACGCGTCGGGGGACACCCCCGGCATCGCCTGGGCGTCGCCCACGCTGGTGAGCCGTCTGGCGGACGGCACGGGGCGCCCCGGCCAGACGGTCGGGCTGCGGCTGAAGGACCCCGCGGACACCGCCTACGTCGCCCAGCGGGCCGTCTACTCCGTCGGGACGGACCGCGTCACCAACGTGGCCACCTGGTGGGAGGCGCGCGCCGACGCCGAGGGCGACAACCACCTCCTGGGGCTGCTGCTCGGCCTGTTCGGGCTGGCCGCGCTGCTGGCCGCCGCGATCGCGGTGACCGGGGGCATCGCCACCCGCGTCCTCGCGTACGTCCGCGACATCTCCGTCCTGAAGGCGGTCGGCTTCACCCCCGCCCAGGTGGTCCGGATGTTCCTGGTGCAGCACGCGGTGCTGGCCATCGCCGGTGTGCTGCTCGGCTCGGTGGCCGCGGAGACGCTCGCGCCGGGCTTTCCCGGGCCGATGGGGGACGCCATGGGCCTGTGGCAGGGCCTGCCGGAGCACACCTGGGCGCTCCCCGGCACGGCCGCGGCGACCGTGCTGGTCATCGCCCTGGCGACGGTGCTCGCCGCCTGGCGGGCCGGTCGCGTGCCGCCGATCCCCGCGGCGCGGGGGGCCGTTCCGGGACGCCGCAGGATGTCCGGCGCGGCCCGGGCCGCGCTGCGTCTGGGCGCCCCGCCCGCCCTGGTGCTGGGCTGCCGCGGCGTGCTGTACCGGCCCGCCCGGTCCGCGGCCGCCGTGGCCCGGCTCGCCCTGCCGATCCTGATGATCACCGTGGCGCTGGGCGCCTGGGCCACGCTCGACCGTTTCGAGCACCACCCGGAGAAGCTCGGCCAGGCCGGCACGCTCACCGCCCGCCCCAACGGCCTCACCGACGAGGCCGTCCGGCAACTGCTCGCCGGGCGGCCCGAGATCGCCGCGGTCCACCCGGGTGTCGAACTCCCCGCGCTCGCCCCGGCCCAGTCGCAGTCCGTCACCCTGCGGGGGCTCGGCACCACCGACGACCCCTACCCCTTCGCCGTCGCGGAGGGCCGGCGCCCCGCCGGACCCGACGAGGCGCTCGCCGGGCAGGGCCTGCTCGACGCACTCCACACCGAGGTCGGCGCATGGGTCCGGGTCACCGTCGCCGACACCCCGCACATCCTGCACATCGTCGGCCGCAGCATCGAGACCGGGCGCGGCGGCCGGGTGCTCTCCGCCCCGCTCGACGTGCTGCGGGCCCAGGATCCCTCCATCGGCCCCTCGTACTACAGCCTGGTGCTGCGTCCCGGTGCGGACCGCGCGGCGGTGCGCGGCGCCCTCACCGAGGCGTCGCACGGCGCCCTGGAGGTGCGTGAGGTCGCCGGTCCGGGTGCCGAACTCTCCCCCGTACGCGGGGTGATCATCGGGCTCGTCAGCGTCCTCGCGCTGATCGCCCTGGCCGAACTGTCCACGGCGGTCGGCAGCGGCATCCGCGACCACGCCCGGGACATGCGGGCCTACCGGGCCGTGGGTCTGACGCCTCAGCAGACCGTGGCGACGGTCGTCACCGGCGTCGGGCTCATCGTGCTGGCAGCCGCCGTGACCGGGGTCACCGCCGGGGTGTTCGCCTCCGCATGGCTGATCGACCTCCAGGGCGGTTCCAGCGGAGTCGGCGCGGGCATCGCCCAGTCCCCGCCCCTGGCGGTGCTGCTGCTGATGGTCTGCGTCTGCGTGGCGGTCGCGGTGGCGGGCTCCCTGCTGCCCGCCTTCCGCGCCGCGGGCGACCGCAACCCGCGCATGCTCCTCAACGCCCGATGACGGCAGGACACCGGGTGCGGCACCTCGCCGAACCGGGCCGCCGGGCGGGATCCTCGGTAAGAATGAATCGTGCGAGCCGGGCCGGCTGCGCGGGTCCTTGACCGCTCTGTCGGCCGTCGCCGATGCTTGCGTTGCGGCATGCGCGTTGTGTGCCGTAATGAGAAACATCCGTTTCTCAAGGATCCGTACCAGCCGAGGAGTGCCCCATGGCCCACCAGGTCCGTGCCGTCGTCGCCCGGGAGAAGGGTTCCCCCGTCAGCCTGGAAACGATCGTCGTGCCCGACCCGGGACCGGGGGAGGCACTGGTACGGATCCAGGCCTGCGGGGTCTGCCACACCGACCTCCACTACCGGGAGGGCGGCATCAACGACGACTTCCCCTTCCTCCTCGGCCATGAGGCCGCCGGCATCGTGGAGTCGGTCGGCGAGGGCGTCACCGATGTCGCGCCCGGCGACTTCGTCATCCTCAACTGGCGTGCGGTGTGCGGCCAGTGCCGTGCCTGTCTGCGCGGACGGCCCTGGTACTGCTTCAACACCCACAACGCCCGGCAGAAGATGACGTTGGCGGACGGCACCGAACTCTCCCCGGCCCTCGGCATCGGGGCCTTCGCCGAGAAGACCCTCGTCCACGCCGGCCAGTGCACCAAGGTGGACCCGGCCGTCTCCCCGGCCGTGGCCGGGCTGCTCGGCTGCGGTGTCATGGCGGGTCTCGGCGCGGCCATCAACACCGGCGGGGTCGGCCGCGGCGACTCCGTCGCCGTCATCGGCTGCGGAGGCGTCGGCGGCGCCGCGATCGCGGGCTCCCTGCTGGCGGGCGCGGCGAAGATCATCGCCGTGGACATCGACGCCCGGAAACTGGAGACGGCGAAGAAGCTGGGTGCCACGCACACCGTCAACTCCAAGGAGATCGACCCCGTCGAGGCGATCCGTGAGCTCACCGGCGGCTTCGGCGCCGACGTCGTCATCGACGCGGTCGGCCGCCCCGAGACGTACAAGCAGGCCTTCTACGCCCGCGACCTCGCCGGCACCGTCGTCCTGGTCGGTGTGCCCACCCCCGAGATGAAGCTGGAACTGCCGCTGCTGGACGTCTTCGGCCGCGGCGGCGCGCTGAAGTCCTCCTGGTACGGCGACTGCCTGCCCTCCCGCGACTTCCCCATGCTCATCGACCTCCACCTCCAGGGCCGGCTCGACCTGGGGGCGTTCGTCACCGAGACCATCGCCCTGGACGAGGTGGAGAAGGCCTTCGAGCGGATGCACCACGGCGACGTGCTGCGCTCGGTGGTGGTCTTCTGATGGCCGCCCGGATCGACCACCTCGTCACCTCGGGAACCTTCTCGCTGGACGGCGGCACCTGGGACGTCGACAACAACGTCTGGATCATCGGCGACGACACCGAGGCGATCGTCGTCGACGCCGCCCACGACGCCGACGCCATCGCCGCGGCCCTGGGCGACCGCCGCCTGGTCGCCATCGTCAGCACCCACGCCCACAACGACCACATCGACGCCGCGCCCGCGCTCGCCGCACGCTCCGGCGCGCCGATCCTGCTGCACGGCGACGACCTGCCGCTGTGGAAGCAGACCCACCCCGAGCGTTCGCCCGACGGCGAACTGACCGACGGCCAGGTCCTCACGGTGGCCGGCACCGACCTCACCGTGCTCCACACCCCGGGCCACGCGCCGGGCGCCGTCTGCCTGTACGCGCCGGAGCTGGGCACGGTCTTCACCGGCGACACCCTCTTCCAGGGCGGCCCGGGGGCCACGGGGCGGTCCTTCTCGGACTTCCCGACCATCGTCGACTCGATCCGCGACCGCCTGCTGACGCTGCCGCCGGAGACGGTGGTCCGCACCGGCCACGGCGACAGCACCACGATCGGGGCCGAGGCCCCGCATCTGGACGAGTGGATCGCCCGCGGGCACTGAGCCGTCGGGCCCGTGGCGGCGGAGCCGGACGGCTCCGCCGCCACGGGCGATCGCGGCGGACGCGACCGCCGCACGCGGCAGCGGCCGTGCGGAGAACGCGGGCCCTCAGGCCCTGAGACCCTCAGGCCCTCAGGCCCTCAGGCCCTCAGCCCGTCAGCACCCGCAGCGGCGCGCCGTCGCGGAAGGCCGCGACATCCTCGACCGCCTGCCGGAAGAAGACCTCGTACGTTGCTTCCGTGACGTAGCCCAGGTGCGGGGTGAGCAGAGCACCGGGCAGGGTCCGCAGGACGTCCCCGGCGGGCAGCGGCTCGGTGTCGTACACGTCCAGCGCGGCACCGGCGATCCGGCCCTCGCGCAGCGCGGCGACCAGCGCGGGGGTGTCGACGAGCGGCCCCCGGGAAGTGTTGACCAGCAGCGCCGTGGGCTTCATCCAGCCCAGCTCCTCGGCCCCGACGAGACCGGCGCTGCGCGCGCCGAGCTTGTAGTGCACGGTGACGACGTCGGACGAGGAGAACAGCTCCCGCTTGCCGACCGCCTGTGCGCCGCACGCGGCGGCGTGCTCCGGGTCGAGATTGGTGCTCCACGCCAGGACACGCATCCCGAAGGCGGTGCCGATCGCGGCGACCCGCGCGCCGAGCCGGCCGAGCCCGACGACGCCCAGCGTCCGGCCGTGCAGGTCGCCGCCGATCGTGTGCTGCCACTCCCCGCGCCGCATCCCGGCGGCCTCCTCGGGGATGTGCCGG
The DNA here is from genome assembly GCF_040638135.1 of Streptomyces sp. NPDC026673. Taxonomy (NCBI): domain Bacteria; kingdom Bacillati; phylum Actinomycetota; class Actinomycetes; order Kitasatosporales; family Streptomycetaceae; genus Streptomyces; species Streptomyces sp. NPDC026673. The sequence continues at coordinate 22,086 of NZ_JBEZXR010000006.1, forward strand.
GTCATCGACAGGATGAGGCCCCAGGTCAGCTCGGCCGTGGCGTGCGGGACGCTCTCCGTGCCGCACACCGTCACACCGTGCCGGCGGGCCGCGTCCAGATCGATGGCGGCGTTCGCCATCCCGGTGGTCACCAGCAGCCGCAGCGCGGGCAGCGCCGCGAAACGCTCCTCGGTGAACGGGGTGCGCTCGCGCATGGCGACCACCACGTCGAAGCCTTCCAACGCCCCGGCCAGCTCGGCCGTGCCGGCGATGTGGTCGTGGTGGAAGACCACCTCCGCTCCCAGCGCGTCCCAGTCGGCGAACCGGTGCGCCGCCTTCTGATAGTCGTCCAGGACGGCGATGCGCATGGTGCGGTCTCCTCGGCTCGATCGGTCGAACGGCTGGGTCCGGGGCCTGTCCCCCGGCCGTGTCGTCACATGCTCTCCCCCGGCCTTCGGCCGGGGTGCCCCCACCCGGCGACGCGAGGACGACTCTCCGCCATGCGACGCACCGCACCTGGGGCACCTCCCGGCGCCGGCTGGGGGAGCCGCCGCGCCCGCCCTCCGGGCGGCCGACGACACGGCCTAGTATCTGCTCGGACAGCGGCCGGAACCGAACCGAGGGGTGGGCCCGTGGAGACACCCGACCGGTACCGCAGGCTGCGCTGGTGGCCCCGCTCCCTGTACTGGCGCCTCGCCCTCGGCTTCCTGACGATCACCACGATCGGTGTCGCGGCCGCGGACGTCTACGCCGCCCGCGCGCTCGCCGACGGGCTGCGGAACCGTCTGGACCAGCAGCTCGCCTCCATCCGCGAGGACCGGCTGGACGAGCTCGAGACCAGCTCGGACCTCAAACCCGCCGGGGCGACCGTCGTGGTGCTGCTCACGGACGCCATCGGCCGGGTCGTGCAGCGGGAGTCCGGCGCCATGGTGGAGCGTGCCACCGTCCGGCTGTCCGGCACCGACCTGGACCGGATGGCGGCGGCCGGACGGGCGGGCGCCGTCGGCCCCACCCCCATGCGGGCGGTGGTCGAGAAGCTGCCCGACGGCGGCTACCTGGTGATCGCGCAGTCCACCGCCGACGACACCGCGACCGTGCACAACCTCGTGGTGATCGAGGCGGTCTCCGGTGTGCCGCTGGTCGCCTGCGTCGTGCTCGGCGCGCTCTGGTTCAGCCGGCGCACCATCTCCCCGCTCAACGAGATCACCGCCACGGCCCGCCGCTTCGCCACCGAGGGCGCCCTGTCCCAGCGCGTCTCCGCACCGGTGTCGACGGCGGAGGTGGAGTCCCTCGCGGACGCCTTCAACGCCATGCTCGGCCGGGTCGACGAGGAGTTCAACCGCCGCCGCAAGGCCGAGGAACAGCTGCGCGACTTCGTCGGCGCCGCCAGCCACGAACTGCGCACTCCGCTCACCGCGATCGGCGGCTACGCCCAGCTGGTGCGCTTCGGCGCCCTCGACGACCCCGCCCGCCTGGACGACGCCATGCGCCGGGTGCAGAACGAGACCCGCAGGATGTCCGCCCTCGTCGACGAGCTGCTGCTGCTGGCCCGCCTCGACCAGGGCCGCCCCCTGGAGCGCCGCCCCGTGGACCTGGTCGAACTGTGCGCGGACGCGGTCGCCGACGCCCGTGTCGTCGACCCCGAACGTACGGTGAGCCTCGTCGCGGCACCGGGCCCCCACCTGGTGACCGGCGACCCGGACCGACTCCGCCAGGTGGTCACGAACCTGCTGGCCAACGTCGTCGCCCACACCCCGCACGACGTTCCCGCCGAGGTGCGCGTCGGCCGCGAAGGCGCCGAGCAGATCGTCGACGTCATCGACGGCGGCCCCGGAATACCCGAGGAACTGCGTGAGCGGATCTTCGAGCGGTTCTTCCGCGCGGGCGGCGACGGAGCCGCCCGCGCCGCCCGGCGGGACGACCACGCCGCCCCGGGCAGCGGACTGGGGCTGAGCATCGTGGCCGCGATCGCCGCGGCGCACGCCGGTTCCGTACGCGTGGAGGCGTGCGAGGCCGGTGCCTGGTTCCGGGTGCGACTGCCGGCGCTCACGGACGTGTGATCGCGGGCGGCGCGGGCACGGCACACGCCCTTGCGGCGGTCAGTGCCTCATGATCGCCGCGACGGCGACCGCGGTCCTGAGTACCTGCAGGTCACGAGGGCCCTCGACGCGGCGGCCGGTCAGCTCCTCGACCCGGCGCAGTCGCCGGTCGAAGTACGTGCGGCGGAGCGTGAGCAGCTCGCAGGCCAGGTCGGTGTCGCCCTCGGCGGAGATCACCGCGCTCAGCGTCTCGCGCAGCACCCGGTCGTCGAGGACCGGCTGCACCATGCCGACCAGCCGCTGCGCGATGTCGGGTGTCTGCGCGGCCGCGTACTCGACCAGGACGTCGTCCAGCTGGTAGACGCCCGGCCCAAAACCGAGCGCGTCGACGACCGCGCAGATGTCGTCCACCAGCAGCTGACCGGCCGTCACCTCGTTGTACGGCTTCCAGTGCACCGCGAGCCGGGCCGTCGCTCCGAGGTCGCGGTGGATGCGGCCGGCCAGGTCGACGGACTCCTCGTGCCGCGCCGCCGGGGTCAGGACGTACAGACCGCGCGCCGAGGCCAGGACGGCGGTCTCGGGTCCGCCGTGGCCGCGCGCCACCTCCTCGACGTCGCGGATGGGGCGACCGGGTACGCGCAGCGCCATCACGGCGTAGGCCGGCGGGGCGTAGACCGGTTCGGGCCGCGGGGGCACCGGGGCCGAGGCGGGCGCCTCCCGTCCGGTGTGGGCGAAGAAGCCCCGGTTCAGCTCCCTGGTCACCCGGCGCCCGGCGTCCGCGAGGCGCCGGTCGAACTCGCCTCGCGCGCCCTCGGTGCCGGCCGTGGTGTACCCGCTGGACACCATGATGTGCTCGGTCGTCTCCTGGACGGCGACCCGCAACGCGCTCACCGGCTCACCGCGTGCCGCCCAGGCCACCCCCTCGCCGTGGATCCGCGCGGCGGTCTGCTCGCTCCACTCTCCCGAGCCGGAGACGACTTCTATCAGGGCCGCGAACAGCTCCCGCCGCAGCGAGGGCCCGCCGTCGCCGGAGTCGGCGAATCCGAGGTCGAGACGGGAATCCATGCCCGTGGACGCCGGTGCGTGGGTGGTCATGCGCGCAAGCCAAGCACCGGAGTATCAGAGTCACATCAAAGCGCGATCAGAGTTGCCGCTGGGGATCGCACGCGGTCACGACGGATCCGGGATCGCCTGCTCGGTCCAGATGCACTTGCCGCCGGGAACGTAGCGGGTGCCCCAGCGCTGGCAGAGGGCGGCGACCAACTGCAGCCCGCGACCGCCCTCGTCGGTGTCCCCGGCGTGCCGGATGCGGGGGGTGCTGAGACTGCCGTCCGACACCTCGCAGACGAGGGTGCGGCTGCGGATCAGCCGCAGGCCGATGGGGCCCCGGGCGTGCCGGACCACATTGCCGACCAGCTCGCTGGCGATCAGCTCCGTCGTCATGACCAGCTCGCCCAGGCCCCAGGCGTCCAGCCGGCGCCGTATGTGCTCGCGGGCCTGGCCCGCGGCGAGCGGGTCCTCGGGCAGTGACCAGGACGCCACGTCCGCGGACCCGAGGGCGTGCGCGCGGGCGATGAGCAGGGCCGCGTCGTCCCCGGCGTGCTCCTGGTGGGGGTCGAGGGCCGCGGCGACGTCGTCGCAGAGCCGGCCCAGGCGCTCGGCCTCGCCCAGGCCGCCGTCCGGCGGCGCCGCGGACGCCGCCGCGAGCGCGCCGGTGAGGGCCTTCGCCAGCCCGGCCATGCCCGTGTCGATGTCGCGGCGGGAGGACTCGACGAGGCCGTCGGTGTAGAACACCAGAAGACTGTCCTCGGGGATCTCGAGCTCCACGGTCGCGAACGGCGGCGTGGCGGCGCCCAGCGGCGGGTCCGGCGAGTGCCCGGCGAAGTGGACGGTGCCGTCGGGCAGCACCAGCGCGGGGGGCGGATGCCCGGCCCGGGAGAAGACGCAGGAGCGGGTCGTGGGGTCGTACACGGCGTACAGACAGGTCGCGTAGAAGTCGTCCCCGAGGTCGCTGACCAGGTCGTTGAGGTGGGCGAGCAGCTCGTCGGGGGGCAGTTCGAGGCCGGCCAGCGTGTGCACCGCGGTACGCAGCCGCCCCATCGTGACGGCCTCGGAGATGCCGTGCCCCATCACGTCCCCGATGACCAGCGCCACCCGGTCGGCGGAGAGCGGGATGACGTCGTACCAGTCCCCGCCCACCGTCGTCCCCTCCACGGCGGGCAGATAGCGCGCGGCGGCGCTCAGCGCGGGCAGCTCGGGCAGGACCTGCGGCAGAAGACCGCGCTGCAGCTCCTGGGCCCGGCCGTGCTCGGCGTCGTACAGCCGGGCCCGTTCCAGGGCTTGGGCGACCAGCCCGCTGAGCGCGGTCAGCAGGGTGCGCTCCTCCTCGCTGAACGGACGGGGCTCGGAGAAGGAGACGACGCAGGAGCCGACGGCCTTCCCGGAGACGATCAGCGGCAGGAACGCCCAGGCGTGCTTCTGCGACCACTCCTGGAGGTGGACGCGGGACGGGTAGGCCTCGCGGAACTCCTTGGCGGAGGTGATGTAGCGGGGGACGCGCTCGCGGATGGCGTCGGTGCTGGGGCTGCCCTCGGCGACGCGGGTCCGGCTGAGCCGGTCCATCAGGCCCGGCGGGTAGCCCACGAAGCCGACCACCCGCAGGAGGTCGCCCTCCAGCGTCTTGATGATCAGCCCGGTGGCGTCGAACAGCGGCAGCACGCGTTCGGCGGCGGCGGTGACCACGTCCTTGACGGTGACGGCCTCGGCGAGCGCCGTGGTGAGCCGCCCGATGTGCGCGGCGCGGTCGGCCGCGGTCCGGGCCGCCTTGGCGCGGGCCTCCTCGGCGAGCCAGTGTTCGGTGACGTCGGTGAGGTAGACGGTCAGGCCGTCGGGCACGGGCATGACCCGCAGGTGGTAGCGGCGCTTTCCGCCGTCCCACTCGATCTGCCCGCTGACGGACGAGCCGCCGTGCGCCGCCTGGCGGCACTGGGCCTCCAGCTCCGAGTCCCGTACGCCCGGCAGGTCCCACAGGACGTCTCCGACCAGTGGCCGCCGCGCCCCGAGCAGCCTTTCGGCCTGCGGGTTGGCGAAGGCTATGCGGCCGTCGTCGTCGACCGCCAGGAAACCGTCGCTCATGTGCCGCAGGGCCCGGCCGACCGCGTCCATGGCGACCCTGGTCTCCGTGCTGTCCCACAGCACGCCGGCCAGCCGGAGCGCCTTCCCGTCCTCGCCGAGCACGCTCCGGCCGCGGGCCTGCACCCAGCGGAAGCTCCCGTCGGGCCGCCGGACCCGGTACTCCCAGGCGAAGCCCCCGGCGGCCCGGGCGGCGTCCTCGGCGTCGGCGATCACCCAGGGCAGGTCCTCGGGGTGGACCAGCTCCACCCAGGTCTCCAGCCGCCCGTCGTACATCTGCGGCGAGATCCCGAAGACGGAGCGCGCCGTCTCGTCCAGGTAGGCCTCGCCGGTGCGGACGTTCCACTCCCAGGTGCCGATGCCCACGTCGGAAGGGGTCTCCCGGAGCCTCGGGCCCGTTCCGGCCTCGGCCAGCCGCCAGCGTTCGCGTGAGGCGACGGCGGCGGTCCGGCCCAGCCGCTCGGACACCCACGCGGCGATCTCCCGGAGCAGGTCCCACTCGGCGGGAGCCGGCGGTTCGGCCCCCGCGGTCACGACCGAGAGCGCTCCGAGCGAGCCCTCCGGGCCGGGGAGCGGTACGGCCGCGAGCCCGGACCGGCCGGGCAGCGGCCCGGGGGTCGCCTCCGTCGTCGGCAGCCACACCGGGGCGCCGCCGGTCGTCGCCCGGCTCGGGGCGGTGGCGTCGTGCGAGGGGAGGAAGAGCCAGGCCCGGGTCAGGTGCCGGGGCAGACCAACGCTCGCGGCCAGGCGCAGCGGTACTCCGCCCCGGGCCTCCTGGCCGCGCAGATGGACCAGCCCGCCCAGGCCGTTGAGCGCCGCCACGGCCTGCTGCAGCCCCAGCCGCAGCGCCTCGCGCTCGCCCTGGTCGTCACCCGAGGAGCGGAGCAGGCGCAATCGCTCCGCTCCCGGCGGCTCGAGCGGCGCTTCCGGCTCCTGGGCGGCGGCTTCGTTCGGGATCATGCCCTCTTCTCGTCGGCTGTTCCTCCGAAAGCCAACATAGCGCCGCGCGCGGGCACCGTCAGCGCGAACGGGATTCGGCCCCCTGGGCCGCCCTGACCAGGTAGCCGGCGCCCCGCACCGTACGGATGAGCGACTGGTCGGTGTCACCGAGCTTCCGGCGCAGGTAGTAGATGTACGTCTCCACGATGCCGGACTCGCCCCGGAAGCCGCAGCTCCACACGGCGTCGAGGATCTGCCCCTTGGACACCACGCGGTCCGGGTTCTCCAGGAGGAAGCGCAGCAGGGCGAACTCGGTGGCCGAGACCTGGACCGGCCGGCCGTGCCGCCACACCTCGTGGGTGTCCGCGTCCAGCTCGACCCAGCCCGCCCGCAGCCGCCGTCCGGCGGGCTCGGGAGCCCGGCCCCGGCGCAGCAGCGCGTTCACGCGGGCGGCGACCTCGTTGATGTCGAAGGGCTTGGTGACATAGTCGTCGCCGCCCAGCGCCAGGCCCCTGATCTTGTCCTCCACCGCGTCCCGTGCGGTGAGGAAGAGGACGGGGGCGGTCACCCGGGCTGAGCGGAGTCTGCGGCAGACCTCGAAGCCGTCGAGGTCGGGCAGCCCCACGTCCAGCAGGATCACGTCGGCCGCGCCCTCGGCGGCGACGGTCACCGCCTCCTCGCCGGTCCCGGCCGTGACCACGTCGAAGCCCAGGAACTGCAGGGCCATCGCGAGCATCGAGGCGATGCTCGCCTCGTCCTCCACCACCAGAACGCGGGGCTGCTGCGCCGGACCGGTCACGTTCATGCCGTGTGTCACTTCCTCCGGGCCGGATTCCGGCCGTTGTCACACAGAAGAGGAACGGATTATGTCATTCAGCTGAACCCGGACAAGCCCCGTGACCGGATCGATTCCCCACGGCCCCGGCCACGGCCCACGACCCCGGCCCCCGGAGCCGCCTCCCCGCGCCACTCGCCGGCGGCGACAGGTGACCGGGCGTCAGATGCCGGCTCCGGGGTGTCCGGGCGATGCCTTGACAGGGGTTGGGGGCACCACCACACTGATGTTGCGTCAATCGCAATCCGTTTCGCTATACGCACCGAGGTGTCATGATGATTCCCGTGTGCCGGCTCGCGGATCTCCCGCGTGGCGAGGCCTTCCGGATCGAGACCGACCCGCCCGTCACGGTGTTCCACACCGAGGAGGGCGAGCTCTACGCCATCGACGACACCTGCACCCACCAGGACGCGTCGCTCGCGGACGGCTGGCTGGAGGGCCACGCGGTCGAGTGCCCGCTGCACGCCTCGGCGTTCGACCTGCGGACCGGTGCCGTGGACGCGCCGCCAGCCAAGCGGCCCGTGCGGACGCACGAGGTCGTGGTCGAGGACGGCGTCATCCACGTGCGGTTGTCCACGGCCGCGCCCAACCTCCCTCCGTGCGTGGCCGGCCGGCTCGCCGGGGGAGCCGGGTGAGAGCGGTCGTCGTGGTCGGCGCCTCGCTGGCCGGGCTGTCGGCGGCGCGGGCACTGCGCGCCCGCGGGTACGACGGACGGCTGGTGATCGTCGGCGACGAGCGGCACCGCCCTTACGACCGGCCGCCGTTGTCCAAGGAGTTCCTCGCCGGGGACGTCGGCGAGGACGCCCTGGTCCTGGAGGCGGACGGCGAGGACCTGGGGGCCGAATGGCTGCTGGGAGCCCGGGCCGCGGCGCTCGCCCCCGGCGCGCGGGGGGTACGGCTGGCGGACGGCCGCACGGTCGCGGCGGACGGAGTCGTGGTCGCCACCGGCGCGGTGGCCCGCACGCTGCCGGGCACGGCGGGCCTGGCCGGGGTGCACACCCTGCGCACGCTGGACGACGCGCGGGCGCTGCGGGCCGACCTGGCGCGCGGCGGTCGGCTGGTCGTGATCGGCGGCGGCTTCATCGGGGCCGAGGTCGCCTCCACGGCGTACGCGCTCGGCCTCGACGTCACCGTCGTCGAGGTGGCGCCCACCCCGCTGTCGGGGCCGCTCGGTGCGGAGATGGGCGGGGTCGTGTCGGGCCTCCACGCCGACCACGGGGTACGGCTGTTGTGCGGCACCGGCGTGCGGGGGGCCGAGGCGGGCGGTGACGGCCGGGTCGCCGCCGTGGTCCTGGCGGACGGCCGCCGGCTGCCGGCGGACACGGTGGTCGTCGGCGTCGGCGCTCGTCCGTGCACGGACTGGCTCGCGGACTCCGGCCTCGAGCTGGGCGACGGCGTCGTCTGCGGCGCGGACGGCCGGACGGCGCTGCCGGGCGTCATCGCCGTCGGCGACTGCGCCGCCTGGTACGACCCGGCGACCGGCGGGCACCGCCGCGTGGAGCACTGGACGGGCGCCCTGGAGCGTCCGGCCGCCGCCGTGGCCGCGCTGCTGTCCGGTGGCGCGGCGGAGCAACGGGCGCCCCGTCCGCCGTACTTCTGGTCCGACCAGTACGGCGTGCGCATCCAGTTCGCGGGTCACGCCGCGGGGGCCGACAGCGTGACCGTCGAGGACGGTACGCCGGGCGAGCGCGACGTCCTCGCCGTCTACCGCAGGGGCGAGACGCCGGTCGCGGTCCTGGGGATGAACCAGCCCCGGCTCTTCACCCGCTGGCGCAAGCGGCTGGCCGCCGCGGCGTCTTGACAGCACCGCACCCGCGACCCATGCTGCAGTTGCGCATAGCACACTCCGTTGCTCATTACACAACGTCATCCGCAAGGAGTGCCCCGTGACCCCGACCGGCCTGCCGGACAGCCTGATCGCCACCCTCCCCGGCTCCCACTACACGGATCCCGGGATCTTCGCCCAGGAGCAGGAGCGCATCTTCGAGGCGATGTGGTTCTGCGTGGCGCGTTCCTCCGAACTCGCGGCGCCCGGCGCCTTCCGGACGGTGGACGTCGGCCGCGAGAGCATCCTGGTCACCCGGTCGCGGGACCACGCCGTGCGCGCCTTCTTCAATGTGTGCCGGCACCGCGGCGCACGGCTGCGCACCGAGGAGAGCGGCGAGGTCAGGCGGGCCTTCCAATGCCCCTACCACGCCTGGACGTACGACCTGGACGGCAGGCTCGTCGCGGCGCCCAACCTCACCAAGATGCCGGACGTCGGCCGCACCGAGTACGGGCTCGTCGCCGTCCACGTCCGGGAATGGCTGGGCTACGTCTGGGTCTGCCTGGCCGAGGACCCGCCCTCCTTCGAGGAGCAGGTGGTCGGCGAGGTCGTCACGCGGCTCGGGGACGTGGAGTCCATCGAGCGCTACGGCATCGAGAGGCTGAAGGTCGGCCGGCGGATCGTCTACGACGTGCGGGCCAACTGGAAGCTCATCGTCGAGAACTTCATGGAGTGCTACCACTGCGCCACGATCCACCCGGAACTGACCGAGGTGCTGCCGGAGTTCGCGGACGGCTACGCCGCGCAGTACTACGTGGGCCACGGCGCCGAGTTCGGCGCGGACATCCAGGGCTTCACCGTGGACGGCTCGGCGGGCGTGGACCGCATACCGGGCGTGTCCGAGGCCCAGGACCGGCGCTACTACGCGATCACCATCAAGCCGCAGGTCTTCGTCAACCTGGTCCCGGACCACGTCGTCTTCCACCGTATGTACCCGGTCGCCGTCGACCGCACGGTTGTCGAGTGCGACTGGCTCTACCTGGAGGAGGTGGTCGCCGCGGGCAAGGACGTCAGCCGCTCCGTCGAGCTGTTCGACCGGGTCAACCGGCAGGACTTCGAGGCCTGCGAGCGCTGCCAGCCCGCGATGGCCTCCCGGCTCTACGCCAAGGGCGGGGTCCTGGTTCCCAGCGAGCACCACATCGGCGGCTTCCACGCCTGGGTGCACGAGCGCCTCGGTACGGCTCAGCCCAGGTAGCCCATGCGGTGGCTGATCTCGGCGGCCCCGGCGACCAGCAGCGGCGCGAGTGCGTGCATGCGCTCCTCGGTGAAGCGGTACGACGGGCCCGAGGCGCTGACGGCGGCGATGACCTCGCCGTCGCGGGAGCGTACGGGGGCGGCCATCGCGTGCAGGCCGATCTCCAGTTCCTCCAGGGTCCAGGCGTAACCGCGCTCCCTGGCCTCGGCGAGGTTCTTCTCCAGCTTCGTCCGCGAGGTCAGGGTGTGCGGGGTGAGCTTCTCCAGGCCCGTGTCCGTGAGGAGTTCGGCGCGGCGCGCCGCGGGCAGATGGGCCAGCAGGATCTTGCCGCTGGAGGTGGCGTGCAACGGGGTGAGCTGACCGACCCAGTTGTGCGCGGTGACCGCGGCCGGCCCGCGCACCTGGTACAGGTTGATCGCGAAGTGCTTCTCCATCACGGCGATGTTGACGGTCTCGCCGACCTCCTCGGCGAGCCGCTCGCACACCGGCCGGCCCTGCTGCGTGATGTCGATACGGCCGGTCACCGCGCCCGCCAGCCGCACGATGCCGAACCCGAGCCGGTACTTGCCGCGTTCGCCGGCCTGCTCCACCAGCCCGCGCGCCTCCAGCGCGCCGAGCAGTCGGAAGGCCGTCGACTTGTGGACCTCGATCTCGGCCGCGACCTCGCTCACGCCGGCCTCGCCGCGCTGCGCGAGGATCTCCAGCACGCTGATGGCCCGGTCGACGGACTGCACGCCGCCCGGCTGCGCACCACTTGTTTCGGTATCTGCACTGAAGTTGCTCACAGCGAAACTATACGCGCGGTAAACAACAGCGCGGGGGTCCCCCGGGCGGAGTGCGGGGGCGAAACGCCACCGAAACCCCGCTGTCAAGTTGCGCGTTTCGCAACCTGGTGCGCATAGCGGCACCCGTACTAGCATGCTGCGCCAGTCGACCTGTCGACGGCGCGATCCAGACGAGCGGGACGAGTGAGACGAGGCTGGCATGGCTCCCTTGCAGTACGACTTCGTCATCGTCGGCGGGGGCTCCGCCGGCAGTGCCCTCGCGAACCGGCTCTCCGCCGATCCCGGGAATCGCGTCCTGGTGCTGGAGGCCGGCCGCCCCGACTATCCGTGGGACGTCTTCATCCACATGCCGGCGGCGCTCACCTTCCCCATCGGCAGCCGCTTCTACGACTGGGGCTACGAGTCCGAACCCGAGCCCCACATGGGCGGGCGGCGCATCTACCACGCCCGGGGCAAGGTGCTCGGCGGCTCCAGCAGCATCAACGGCATGATCTTCCAGCGCGGCAACCCCATGGACTACGAGCGCTGGGCCAAGGACCCCGGCATGGGGCACTGGGACTACGCCCACTGCCTGCCGTACTTCCGGCGCATGGAGAACTGCCTCGCCGCGGACCCCGACGACGGGTTCCGGGGGCACGAGGGGCCGCTCGTCCTGGAGCGCGGGCCCGCCGACAGCCCGCTCTTCCCCGCCTTCCTCAAGGCCGTCCAGGAAGCGGGCCACCCCCTCACCGACGACGTCAACGGCTACCGCCAGGAGGGCTTCGCGCCCTTCGACCGCAACGTCCACCGGGGCCGCCGGCTCTCCGCCGCCGGGGCCTACCTCAAACCCGTCCGCAGGCGCCCCAACCTGACGGTGCGGACCCGGACCCTGGTCACCCGCGTCCTGTTCGAGGGCAAGCGCGCCGTCGGTGTGGAGTACGAGCGCCGCAAGGGCGTCCGCGAACAGGTGCGCGCCCGCGAGGTCATCCTCTGCGGGGGCGCGATCAACTCCCCCCAGCTGCTCCAGCTCTCGGGTGTCGGCAACGCCGGGGAACTGCGCGCGCTCGGCGTCGACGTCGTCCACGACCTGCCCGGCGTGGGGGAGAACCTCCAGGACCACCTGGAGGTGTACGTCCAGTACGCCTGCACGCGGCCGGTCTCCATGCAGCCGTACCTGGCCAAGTGGCGCTACCCCTTCATCGGCCTGCAGTGGCTCTTCCGGAAGGGGCCCGCCGCCACCAACCACTTCGAGGCCGGCGGCTTCGCGCGTGGCAACGAGGACGTGGACTACCCCAACCTGATGTTCCACTTCCTGCCGATCGCGGTGCGCTACGACGGCTCCGCCCCGGCCGGCGGCCACGGCTACCAGGTGCACGTGGGGCCGATGTACTCCGACGCCCGCGGCACGGTGAAGATCAGGAGCGGCGACCCGCGCGAGAAGCCCGCGCTGCGCTTCAACTACCTCTCCACCGAGCAGGACCGCCGCGAATGGGTCGAGGCGATACGCGTCGCCCGCACCATCCTCGGGCAGCCCGCGCTCGCCCCCTACAACGGCGGCGAGGTCTCGCCCGGCCCCGGCGTCGAGACCGACGAGGAGATCCTGGCGTGGGTCGCGAGGGAGGGCGAGACCGCCCTCCACCCCTCCTGCACCTGCCGGATGGGCACCGACGCGATGTCCGTCGTCGACCCGGAGAGCCTGCGCGTACACGGACTCGAAGGGCTGCGCGTCGTCGACGCGTCGGTGATGCCGTACGTCACCAACGGGAACATCTACGCCCCCGTGATGATGATCGCCGAGAAGGCCGCCGACCTGATCCTCGGCCGCGAGCCGCTGCCGCCGTCCGAGGAGCGGTACTACCGGCACCGCGACGTCCACGTCAACTGAGCGCGCCCGAGCCCGCGTTACGGGCGGCCGGCCGGGAAATGCCGGCCTGAGGCGGGGCGCCGGGCGTCCTGCACGGGGCCCCGGCCGGTTGTGCCGTACACGCCGTGCAACCCCTTGACGGCCGGTGGCCGTTCGGACAGGGTGTTCCACCACAAGCAATTCGATGCGCTATGTGCAACGAAGCGAGGACTCCGCGCGTGGCAGACCTGTATCTGGACGGAGAGTGGCGCGAGGCGGTGGCCGGCGGTCACCGGGAGATCCGCTGCCCCGCCGACGGCAGCCTCGTCGCGACGGTCTCCGAGGCGGGCCGTGCCGACGCCGAAGCCGCCGTCGCGGCCGCCCGCGCCGCCTTCGACCACGGCCCGTGGCCGCGCACCCCGGAACGCGAACGCGGCGCCCTCCTGCTCCGCGTCGCCGACATCGTCGAGCGGGACGCCAAGGACTTCGCCCGAGCCGAATCGCTCGACACCGGCAAGCGGTTCGTGGAGAGCGAGTACGACATCGCCGACGTGGTCTCCTGTCTGCGCTACTACGGCGGCATCGCCGGGACCTCCGCCGGACGGGTCGTGGACACCGGCCGTGACGACGCCGTCAGCCGTGTCGTGTACGAGCCGGTCGGCGTCTGCGCGCTGATCACTCCGTGGAACTACCCCCTGCTGCAGGCCTCCTGGAAGGTCGCTCCCGCACTCGTCGCCGGCAACACGATCGTCCTCAAGCCCAGCGAGCTGACCCCCTCCACCTCCGTGCTGCTGATGCGGGCCCTGGAGGAGGCCGGACTCCCGGCCGGGGCCGCGAACCTCGTCCTGGGCGCGGGGCCCGAGGCCGGCGCCCCGCTCGCCGAACACCCCGGCGTCGACATGGTCTCCTTCACCGGCGGCCTGGCCACCGGCAGGCGCGTCATGGCCGCCGCCGCCGCGACGGTGAAGAAGGTCGCCCTCGAACTCGGCGGCAAGAACCCCAACGTGGTCTTCGCCGACGCCGACTTCGAGACGGCCGTGGACTTCGCGCTCACGGCCGTCTTCCTGCACTCCGGACAGGTCTGCTCGGCCGGGGCCCGGCTGATCGTCCAGGACACGATGCACGACGCCTTCGTGGACGAGGTCGTCCGGCGTGCCTCGGCCATCCGGCTCGGCGGCCCCTTCGACCCCGCGGCCGAGACCGGCCCGCTGATCTCCGCCGCGCACCGCGACAAGGTCGAGGCCTACGTCGCCGCCGGGATCGCCGAGGGCGCCGTGCTGCGCTGCGGCGGCGACCGGCCCGCGGACCCGGCCCTCCAAGGAGGCTTCTACTACCCGCCGACCGTCCTCGACGGCTGCGACCAGGGCATGCGCATCGTCCACGAGGAGTCCTTCGGACCCGTGCTCACCGTCGAGCGCTTCGCCGACGAGGACGACGCCGTCCGCATCGCCAACGACACCGAGTACGGCCTCGCCGGAGCCGTGTGGACGCGGGACGCCGGCCGCGCGCAGCGGGTCGCCCGCCGGCTGCGCCACGGCACCGTGTGGATCAACGACTACCACCCCTATGTGCCGCAAGCGGAATGGGGCGGGTTCGGGCACTCGGGCGTGGGCAGGGAGCTGGGACCGACCGGCCTGGAGGAGTACCGCGAGCCCAAGCACATCTGGCAGAACATCCAACCCCGGCCGCAGCACTGGTTCCGCGGCTGAACGCCGAAGAGAGGTCGACCGTGACCCCAGCACCGACCGATGTGCCGCAGCGGCGCGGCGCGTCCCAGGACCAGAACCAGGACCAGGACCGGAACGCGGTCATCTCCGTGCGCGGGCTGTGGAAGGTGTTCGGGCCGAAGGCCGAGCGGGTGCCGGGGTCGGAGGAACTGCGCGGGCTCGGCCGCCGGGAGTTGATGGAGCGCACCGGCTGCACCGCGGCCGTGCGCGACGTCGGGTTCGACGTCTCGCCCGGCGAGGTCTTCGTGGTGATGGGCCTGTCCGGCTCCGGCAAGTCGACCCTGGTGCGCTGTCTGACCCGGCTGGTCGAACCCACCGCGGGCGAGATCCTCTTCGAGGGCGAGGACATCCGCGCCGCCGACGCCGGACGGCTGCGCGAGCTGCGCCGCAACCGGTTCTCCATGGTGTTCCAGCACTTCGGCCTGCTGCCGCACCGCCGGGTCGTCGACAACGTCGCGTACGGCCTCGAGATCCGCGGCATGGGCAGGGCCGAGCGCGTCGGGCGGGCCCGGGAGGTCGTCGAACTGGTGGGCCTGGCGGGCTACGAGGACTCCTACCCCGACCAGCTCTCCGGCGGCATGCAGCAGCGCGTCGGCCTCGCCCGGGCGCTCGCGGGCGACCCCGGGATCCTCTTCTTCGACGAGCCGTTCTCCGCGCTCGACCCGCTGATCCGCCGCGACATGCAGAACGAGGTCATCCGCCTGCACCGCGAGGTCGGCAAGACGATGGTCTTCATCACCCACGACCTGTCCGAGGCCCTCAAACTCGGCGACCGCATCCTCATCATGCGCGATGGCAGGACGGTGCAGTGCGGCACGGGCGACGAACTCGTCGGCGCCCCCGCCGACGACTACGTCCGCGAGTTCGTGAAGGACGTGCCGCGGGCCGATGTGCTGACCCTGCGCTGGATCATGCGCGACCCACGTCCGGACGACGCCCTCGACGGACCCGAACTCGGCCCCGACGTCGTCGTCCGCGAGGCGACCCGGGCCGTGCTCGCCGCCGAGAAGCCGGTCAGGGTCGTCGCGGACGGCACACTCCTGGGCATCGTCGGCGACGAGGAGATCCTCGCGGTCGTCGCGGGCCGGGAAGGCGGAGTGTGATGGCCGTCGTCGCCTCGGGGGCGCGCGAGCGGCTCGGCACCGTCCGGGTCCGCCGCCGGACCGTCGTGGCGGGCATCGTCGTCCTGTGGCTGGTGCTCTTCACCCTGCTGCGGGGCCGGCAGACGCTCGCCCTCGCGGCCGCCGACCTCACCTCGCTGCACCGCTGGTTCAACGACGTCAACGACACGATCGGCGCCGACCGCAACAGCAACCCGCTCTTCCTCTACTTCTTCAACGAGATCCGGCTGGTCATCGACACCCTGGTGACCTTCGTCCAGACACTGATCTCGCAGCCGCCCGAGGGCCGCCCGGTGCCGCAGATCGGCTGGCTCGGCGTCGTCGCGATCGCCGGCTACGCCTCCTGGGCGCTGGGCAACGGGCGGGTCGCGCTGCTGGCCGTGGCGGGCTTCACCTTCCTCGGGCTGCAGGGCCTGTGGCAGGAGAGCATGGACACCCTCGCGCTCACGCTGTCGGCGGTGCTGGTGGCGCTCCTGTTCGGCATTCCGCTGGGCGTGTGGGCCGGGATGTCCCCGCGGGTGAACCGCGTCGTGACACCCGTGCTCGACTTCATGCAGACGATGCCGACCTTCGTCTACCTGGCCCCGCTCACCCTCTTCTTCCTCATCGGGCCCGCGTCCGCCACCATCGCCACGCTGGTCTACGCGGCGCCGCCCGCCGTCCGCATCACCGCGCACGCGATCCGCTCGGTCCCCGCGACCACCGTGGAGGCCGCGGAGTCGCTCGGTTCGACCCGGGCGCAGACCCTCACCAAGGTGCTGCTGCCGATGTCCCGGCGGACGGTGGTGATGGGCGTCAACCAGACAATCATGGCGGCCCTGTCCATGGTGACCATCGCCGCGCTCATCGACGCCCCCGGGCTCGGCAAGACCGTCGTCCAGGCCCTTCAGTCACTCGACGTCGGCACCGCCTTCAACGCCGGTCTCGCCATCGTCGTCATGGCCATCGTCCTGGACCGGGTCACCACGGCCGCCGCCGTCCGCACCGAGCGCGCGCGGGGTCCGCGGGGCCGCCTTCGGCGCCTGCGCCGCCCCCTGCTGGGGGCCGGCGCCGTGGTCGCCGCGGTCGCGGCGTGGCTGTCGCACACCTACGTCTGGGCGGCGGAGTTCCCCGGCGAGGGCGGCCTCGGCAACTCGCTGGCGAGCGCCGCCGACGCCGTGACCACCTGGGCGCAGGACAACCTCTCCGGTGTCACCAACGGCATCCGGGACGCCCTCACCACCGCCCTCCTCAACCCCTTCCAGACGCTGCTCACCGACTCGCCGTGGTGGCTCACGGGCCTGGTGCTGGTCGCCCTGGGCATGGTCCTGGGCGGCCGGGTCGCCGGCGCCACGGCCGCGGTCTGCGTGGGGCTGCTGGTCGGCACCGGAGTGTGGCAGGACGCGATGACGACACTCGCGTCGACCGTCGTGGCGACGCTCCTGGTCCTGCTGCTCGGGGTCACGGTGGGCGTGTGGATGGGCCGCAGCGCGCTGGCCGACCGGATCGTCCGGCCGAGCCTGGACGCGGCCCAGGTGATGCCGCCCTTCGTCTATCTGGTGCCGTTCCTGGCGCTGTTCGGCGCGAGCCGCTTCACGGCGATCGTCGCCGCCGTGGTGTATGCCGCGCCCGTGACGACGAAGATCGTCGCGGACGGTGTGCGGGGCGTGCCGGCGGCCACCGTGGAGGCGGCGACGGCGGCCGGGTCGAGCACCTGGCAGCTCGTCACGAAGGTGCAACTGCCGATGTCACGGGGTGCCCTGACGCTCGCGACCAACCAGGGCCTGATCTACGTGCTGTCGATGGTCGTGGTGGGCGGCCTGGTCGGCGCGGGCGCCCTCGGCTACGACGTCGTGGCCGGCTTCTCGCAGGGCGAGCTGTACGGCAAGGGGCTGGCGGCGGGACTCGCCATCGTTTTGCTCGGCGTGATGTTCGACCGGATCACTCAGGCCGCGGCCGGGCGCACCAGGAGGGTGCCCGGCGGGCGCTAGAGCAGGAGGCGGAAGAGACATGGCAACACACCTGACGGCGGCCGGCCGGCCGGCGAGATGGCGCGCCGGAGCGGCCGGAGTCGCGGCCCTCGGGCTCGCCCTGACCGGCTGCGGCGGCGCCAAGGTCGGCGAGTCGGACGCCGCCGGCGACTCCTCCGGCAAGTGCGGCACCTTCAACCTGGCCGTCAACCCATGGGTCGGGTACGAGGCGGACGCGGCGGTCGTGGCGTACGTCGCCGAGAAGAAGCTCGGCTGCACGGTCAAGAAGAAGGACCTCAAGGAGGAGATCGCCTGGCAGGGCTTCGGCACCGGCGAGGTCGACGCGATCCTGGAGAACTGGGGCCACGACGACCTGAAGAAGAAGTACATCGAGCAGCAGAAGACCGCCGTCGAGGCCGGTCAGACCGGCAACAAGGGCGTCATCGGCTGGTACGTGCCGCCGTGGCTGGCCGAGAGGTACCCGGACATCACCGACTGGAAGAACCTCAACAAGTACGCCGACAAGTTCCGCACCTCGGAGTCCGGCGGCAAGGGCCAACTGCTGGACGGCGACCCGTCCTACGTCACCAACGACGCCGCCCTGGTGAAGAACCTCAAGCTGGACTTCAAGGTCGTCTACGCGGGCAGTGAGACCGCGCTCATCCAGGCCTTCCGCCAGGCGGAGGCGAAGAAGCAGTGGGTGCTCGGCTACTTCTACGAGCCGCAGTGGTTCCTGTCGGAGGTCAAGCTCGCCAAGGTCGAGCTCCCGCCGTACGAGGCGGGCTGTGACGCCGACGCGGAGAAGGTCGCCTGCGACTACCCCGTCTACGACCTGGACAAGATCGTCAGCAAGAAGTTCGCCGACTCGGGCAGCCCGGCCTACGACCTGGTGAAGAACTTCAACTGGACGAACGAGGACCAGAACCTCGTGGCCAAGTACATCGCCGTGGACAAGATGTCCCCCGACGCCGCCGCGGAGAAGTGGGTCGAGGCCAACGCCGCAAAGGTGGAGGCCTGGATCAAGTAGTTCCGCGCCGATCCGTTCCCCGTGCCCGGCGGGCTGTCGCGACAGCCCGCCGGGCACCGTCCTTTCCCGCCCCCCGCGGCGCCGTCCGGCGGCTTGGCGGCGGCCTTCTCCCGCCCCCCGCGGGCCTCTTGACACCCTCTCCGGCGCCCGGCACATTGAGTTGCGCAACCTGAATCTTGTTGCGCTGACAGCAACTGGAGGTGTGGCGATGACGGGACCCCGAGTGGTCATCATCGGAGCGGGCGTCGTGGGCGCGGCGCTGGCCGACGAACTGTCCGCCGCGGGCTGGACCGACATCACGGTCGTGGACCAGGGTCCCCTCCCCGCCACCGGTGGCTCCTCGTCCCACGCCCCTGGCCTGGTCTTCCAGACCAACCCCTCCAAGACCATGACCGAACTCGCCCGTTACACCGTCGACAAGCTCGGCTCCCTCGACGTCGACGGACAGCCCTGCTTCCTCCAGGTCGGCGGCCTGGAAGTGGCCACCACCCCGGAACGCCTCGCCGAACTGCACCGCCGGCACGGCTGGGTGACGTCATGGGGCGTCGAAGCCCGGATCGTGGGGCCCGACGAGTGCGCCGCCCTCCACCCGCTGCTGGACCGCTCACGCGTCCTCGGGGGGCTGTTCGTCCCCACCGACGGCCTCGCCAAGGCGGTCCTCGCCGTCGAGGCGCAGACGCGCCGCGCCGCCGGGCGCGGGGTGCGCTTCCTCGAGCGCCACGAGGTCCTGGCCGTCACGCGGGACGACGGCCGCGTCACCGGCGTCGTCACCGACCGCGGCGGCGCACTGGCGGCCGACGTGGTCGTCTGCTGCGCCGGCATCTGGGGGCCCAGGGTCGCCCGGATGGCGGGCATGGAGCTGCCGCTCACCCCGCTCGCCCACCAGCTCGCCTGGACCGGCCCCGTCCCCGCCCTGGCCGGGGAGACCGAAGAGGCCGTCCGCCCGATCCTGCGCCACCAGGACGCCGATCTCTACTACCGCGACCGGCACGACCGTATCGGCATCGGCTCCTACGGCCACCGTCCGATGCCGGTCTCCGCCGACGACATCGCCGCGTTCGGCGACGCGGACGGGATGCCGTCCGTCCTGAAGTTCACCGAGGAGGACTTCGCCGACGCCTGGAGCGAGACCCGGGCCCTCCTGCCCGCCACCCGCGACGCCAAGATCGAGGAGGGAATCAACGGGCTCTTCTCCTTCACCACCGACGGCATGCCGCTGCTCGGCGAGTCGCGGGAGGTGAAGGGGTTCTGGGTCGCCGAGGCGGTCTGGGTCACCCACTCGGCGGGCGTCGGCCGCGCGATGGCCGAGTGGCTGGTGGACGGCCACTGCTCGTCCTTCGATCTCCACGAATGCGACGTCAACCGCTTCGAGCCGCACCAGCTCGCCCCCGAGTACGTGCTGGCCCGCGGCTGCCGGAACTTCGTCGAGGTCTACGACATCATCCATCCGCTCCAGCCGAGCGGGGCCCCGCGCCCGATCCGCACCAGCCCCTTCCACCCCCGCCAGGAGGAGCTCGGCGCCGTCTTCCTGGAGGCGGGCGGGTGGGAGCGGCCGCAGTGGTACGAGTCCAACGCCGCGCTGGCGGAGGGCCGTTCCATCCCCACGCCCGACGACTGGGCGGCCCGCCACTGGTCGCCGACGGTCGGCGCCGAGGCCCAGGCCACCCGTGAGACCGTCGCCCTGTACGACATGACCGCGCTCAAGCGCCTCGAGGTCACCGGACGGGGCGCCGCCGCCTTCCTGCAACGGCTCACCACCGGCAATGTCGACAAGTCGGTCGGGTCGGTGACGTACACCCTGCTCCTGGACCACGACGGCGGCATCCGCAGCGACATCACGGTGGCCCGCCTCGGCCGCGACCTCTTCCAGATCGGCGTCAACGGCAACCTGGACCTGGACTGGCTCACCCGCCACCTCCCGGCCGACGGCACGGCCGCGGTCCGCGACATCACCGCGGGCACCTGCTGCATCGGCCTGTGGGGGCCGCTCGCGCGCGAGGTCCTGCAGCCGCTCGCCGACTCCGACTTCTCCAACGAGGGCCTGAAGTACTTCCGCGCCAAGCGGGCGCACATCGGGGCCGTCCCCGTCACGGCGATGCGCCTGTCGTACGTCGGCGAGCTCGGCTGGGAGCTCTACACCACCGCGGACCTGGGCCTGAAGCTTTGGGACACCCTGCTGGCCGCCGCCCGGCCGCTCGGCGGCATCCCGGCCGGCCGCGGGGCCTTCAACAGCCTGCGCCTGGAGAAGGGCTACCGCTCCTTCGGCACCGACATGACCTTCGAGCACGACCCCTACGAGGCCGGCCTCGCCTTCGCCGTCAAGGAGGACAAGGACGACTTCATCGGGAAGGCCGCGCTCGAGCGGCGCCGGGCCGACGTACGGCGCAGGCTCACCTGCCTGACCGTCGACGACCCCCGCGCCGTGGTGATGGGCAAGGAGCCGGTGTACGACGGCGACCTGCCCGTCGGCTACGTCACCAGCGCCGCCTACGGCCACACGATCGGCAAGGGCATCGCCTACGCCTGGCTGCCCGCCGAACTCGCGGTGCCGGGGCGCGCCCTCGGCATCGCCTACTTCGACCGGCGCGTCGCGGCCCGGGTCGCCGCCGAGCCGCTGTTCGACCCGGCCATGTCCCGCCTCCGCGGCTGAGGCCCGCGGACGCCGCCACCGCGAGACCTCCGACGCCGCCGCTGAGAGGAACCCCCGCGCATGAACCCGCTCACCGCCCGCCTGTCCGAGCTGGACCCCGAGGTGCACGCCGCGCTCCGTGCCGAACTGGGCCGTCAGCGGTCCACCCTGGAGATGATCGCCTCCGAGAACTTCGCGCCCTCGGCCGTCATGGAGGCCCAGGGCTCGGTCCTGACCAACAAGTACGCCGAGGGCTACCCCGGCCGCCGCTACTACGGGGGCTGCGAGCACGTCGACGTCACCGAACGCCTCGCCGTCGACCGGGTCAAGGCCCTCTTCGGCGCCGCGTACGCCAACGTCCAGCCCCACTCCGGAGCCCAGGCGAACACCGCGGTGCTCTTCGCCCTGCTGCGGCCCGGGGACACCGTCCTCGGCCTCGACCTCGCGCACGGCGGCCACCTCACCCACGGGATGCGCCTCAACTACTCCGGGAAGATGCTCGACGTCGTCCCGTACCACGTCTCCGCGACCGACCACCGGGTCGACATGGACGAGGTGGAGCGGCTCGCCAAGGAGCACCGCCCGAAGATGATCATCGCGGGGTGGTCGGCGTACCCCCGGCAGCTGGACTTCGCCGCCTTCCGGCGCATCGCCGACGAGGTCGGGGCGCTGCTCATGGTCGACATGGCCCATTTCGCGGGGCTGGTCGCCGCCGGGCTGCACCCGAACCCCGTCCCGTACGCCCATGTCACCACCACGACCACCCACAAGACCCTCGGCGGCCCGCGCGGCGGGGTGATCCTCACCGACGACGCGGAGCTCGCCAGGAAGCTGAACTCGGCGGTCTTCCCCGGCATGCAGGGTGGCCCCCTGGAGCACGTGATCGCCGCCAAGGCGGTCTCCTTCAAGGTGGCCGCCGGCGAGGAGTTCCGGGAGCGCCAGGCCCGCACCCTGGCCGGCGCGCGGATCCTCGCCGACCGTCTGACCCGCGACGACGTCGCGGGGGCGGGCGTCGCCGTCCTCACCGGCGGCACCGATGTGCACCTCGTCCTCGTCGACCTGCGAGCCTCCGCGCTCGACGGCCGGCAGGCCGAGGACCTGCTGCACTCGATCGGCATCACCGTCAACCGCAACGCCGTCCCCTTCGACCCGCGCCCGCCCATGGTCACCTCGGGCCTGCGCATCGGCACCCCCGCCCTGGCCACCCGCGGATTCACCGAGGACGACTTCGCCGAGGTCGCCGACGTCATCGCGCTCGCCCTGCGGCCCGCGCCCGACCTGCCCGCCCTGCGGGCCCGCACCGAGGCGCTCGCCGCGGCGCACCCGCTCTACCCGCACCTGCCGCAGGACGGAGACGACGCCCGATGACCCCCCGCACCCCGGGTGCCGACCTCCCCGAGCACCCGGAGTTCCTCTGGCGCACGCCCGAACCCAAGCGCGCCTACGACGTCGTCATCGTCGGCGGCGGCGGCCACGCCCTGGCGACCGCGCACTACCTGGCGCGCGACCACGGCATCACCGACGTGGCCGTGCTGGAGAAGGGCTGGCTCGCGGGCGGCAACATGGCCCGCAACACCACGATCATCCGCTCCAACTACCTCTGGGACGAGAGCGCGGGCATCTACGAGCACGCCCTGAAGCTGTGGGAGGGCTTGGAGGAGGAGCTGGACTACCCGATCCTCTTCTCCCAGCGGGGAGTCCTCAACCTCGCCCACAGCCTCCAGGACGTGCGCGACGGCGTCCGCCGGGTCGAGGCCAACCGGCTGAACGGAGTCGACGCCCAGTGGCTCGACCCCGCGCAGGTGAAGGAGGTCTGCCCGATCGTCAACACCTCCCCGGACGTGCGGTATCCGGTGATGGGCGCGACCTACCAGCCGCGCGCGGGCATCGCCAAGCACGACCACGTCGCCTGGGGCCTGGCCCGCTCGGCCGACGCGGCCGGGATCGACCTCGTCCAGAACTGCGAGGTCACCGGCATCGACGTCAACGACGGCCGGGTCACCGGCGTACGGACCAACCTCGGGCCGATCGGCGCGGGCAAGGTGGCGCTCTGCGCCGCCGGGCACTCGTCGGTGCTGGCCGGGATGGCCGGATTCGACCTGCCCCTGCAGAGTCATCCGCTGCAGGCACTGGTGAGCGAACTGCTGGAGCCGGTGCACCCCACCGTTGTGATGTCCAACGCGGTGCACGTCTACGTCAGCCAGGCCCACAAGGGCGAACTGGTCATGGGCGCGGGCATCGACGCGTACAACTCCTACACCCAGCGCGGCGCCTTCCACGTCATCGAGCGCCAGATGGCCGCCGCGCTGGAGCTCTTCCCGGTCTTCGCCCGCGCCCACGTGCTGCGCACCTGGGGCGGCATCGTCGATGTCAGCCCGGACGCCTCGCCGATCGTCGGCCTCACCCCGGTCCGCGACCTCTACCTCAACTGCGGCTGGGGGACCGGTGGTTTCAAGGCCACGCCAGGTGTGGGCCAGGTCTACGCGCACACCATCGCCCACGACACCCCGCACGCCCTGGCCGCCCCCTTCTCGCTCGACCGCTTCACCACCGGCGCGCTCGTCGACGAGCACGGCGCGGCCGCGGTCGCCCACTGAGGAGCCCCCATCGATGCTGCTCATCCCCTGCCCCTGGTGCGGGCCCCGCGACGAGGCCGAGTTCCACTACGGCGGCCAGGCGCACCTCGCCTACCCCCGGGACCCGGCGGCCCTGACGGACGAGGAGTGGGCCCGCCACCTCTTCTTCCGGGACAACCCCAAGGGACCCTTCGCCGAGCGCTGGATGCACGCCGCGGGCTGCCGCCGCTGGTTCGCCGCGGTGCGCGACACGGCGACCAACCGCTTCGTCCCCGGCGCCGCCGCCTCTGCGCGTGCGGCGGCCCCCGCCCCCGCCGCGGCCGCCGCCCTCGCTGCGGCCGCCGCGGAAGCGCCCCGCCCCGGCCCTTCCGTGCCCCCCGCCCTTCACCCCGCGCGCGACCTCGTCCAGCCCTTCCGGCTCGCGCAGGGCGGCCGGATCGACCGCGCCGCGCCCCTGGCGTTCACCTTCGACGGGGTCGCGTACACCGGCTACCGCGGCGACACGCTCGCCTCGGCCCTGCTCGCCCACGGGGTCGTCGCCACCGGTACCGGCATCAGGTACGGCCGTCCGCGCGGCATCTTCTCCGCCGGGGTGGAGGAGCCCAACGCCGTCGTGCAGATCGAGGCGCCCTTCCCGGAACCCATGCTGCCCGCGACGACCGTCGAACTGTACGACGGCCTCGTCGCGACCGGACTCCCCGGTCAGGGCAGGCTCGCCACCGAGCCCGACCCGGCGCGCTACGACGCCGTCCACGCCCACTGCGACCTGCTGGTCGTCGGCGCGGGCCCCACCGGGCTCGCGGCCGCGGCCACCGCGGCCGGCAGCGGGGCACGCGTGATCCTCGCCGACGACCAGCCCGAACCGGGCGGCGGTCTCCTGGGCAGCGGACGGCACCTGGACTGGGCCGCGGAGACCGGGGCCCTCCTCGCCGCGGAACCAGGGATCCGCGTCCTGCGCCGTACGACGGTTTTCGGCCACTACGACGACAACCACGTCCTCGCCGTGGAGCGCCGCACCAGCCACCTCGGCGCCGCCGCCCCCGCCCACGTCTCCCGGGAACGTGTGCACCGCGTCCGCGCCCGCCGAGTCGTCCTCGCCACCGGTGCGCACGAGCGCTCGCTCGCCTTCCCCGACAACGACCGCCCCGGCGTCATGCTGGCCGGCGCGGCCCGTACCCACCTCCACCGCTACGGCGTCGTCCCCGGCCGCCGGGCGGTCGTCTTCACCACCAACGACAGCACCGACGCCGTGGTCCGCGACCTGTCCGCGGCGGGCGTGGAGATCGCGGCGGTGGTCGACGCGCGCGACGGGGAGTACGTCACCGGCACCGAGGGAGCGGACCGGCTGACGGCCGTACGGGTGGGCGACCGGCGGATCGAGGCCGACCTCCTGCTGGTCTCGGGCGGCTGGAACCCCGTGGGCCATCTCTACAGCCAGGCGGGCGGCGCACTGCGGTACGACGAGGCCCTGGGCACCTTCGTTCCCGTGCCCGGATCGTCGCACCAGGCCGTGGAGTTCGCCGCCACACCCGCCGAGGGCGTGGCCGCCGCCGCCCGGGCCCTCGCGGCCGAGGGCTTCACGCCGGTCCGGCCCGTGCTCCCGCCCGCGGAGCCGGGCCCCGGACGCCCGCCGCTGACCCTGTTCGACGTCCCCGTCCCGGCTCCCGGCCCGCGCTTCGTCGACCTGCAACGCGATGTCACCGTGGCCGACCTGGCGCGCGCGGCCGGTGCCGGGATGCGCTCCGTGGAGCACACCAAGCGCTACACCACCGCGGGCACCGCCAACGACCAGGGCAAGACCTCGGGCGTGCTGGCCTCGGGCGTCGTGGCGGGTCTCCTCGGCGTGGAGGTGTCCGCGCTCGGTACCACGACCTTCCGGCCCCCCTATGCCCCGGTGTCCTTCGCCGCGCTCGCCGGCCGCGACCGGGGAGCGCTCCACGACCCCGTCCGCGTGACCGCGCTGCACGACCTGCACGTCGCGCAGGGGGCGCTGTTCGAGAACGTCGGCCAGTGGAAACGCCCCTGGTACTACCCCCGGCCCGGTGAGGACATGACGGCGGCCGTGCTGCGCGAGTGCCGGGCCGCCCGCGAGGACGTCGCCTTCATGGACGCCTCGACGCTGGGCAAGATCGACGTCCAGGGCCCGGACGCCGCGCTGTTCCTCGACCGGCTCTACACCAACGTGATGTCCACCCTGCGGACCGGCATGATCCGCTACGGCGTCATGTGCCGCCAGGACGGCATGGTCTTCGACGACGGCACCGCCATCCGGCTCGCGGAGGACCGCTTCCTGGTCACGACGACCACCGGCAACGCGGCCGCCGTCCTGGACTGGATGGAGGAGTGGCTGCAGACGGAATGGCCGGAACTGCGCGTGCACTGCACCTCCGTGACCGAGCAGTGGGCCACCGTCGCCCTCGTGGGCCCGCGCTCCCGCCAGGTGCTGCGCTCGCTCGCCCCCGGACTGGCCGTGGACAACGACGACTTCCCCTTCATGGCGTGGCGCGACACGACGGTGGCCGGACTGCCCGCCCGGGTGTGCCGGATCAGCTTCTCCGGGGAACTCGCCTACGAGATCAACGTCCAGCCCTGGCGGGCGCGGACCCTCTGGGAGGCGGTGCGCGCCGCGGGCGCCACTCCGTACGGCACCGAGACCATGCACGTCCTGCGCGCCGAGAAGGGCTACCCCATCGTCGGCCAGGACACCGACGGTACGGTCACCCCGCAGGACCTCGGCATGGGCTGGGTGGTGTCGAAGAAGAAGCCCGACTTCATCGGCAAGCGGTCCCATGCCCGCGCCGACACCGTCCGACCCGACCGGAAGCACCTTGTCGGCCTGCTGCCCGAGGAGCCCGGTCTGCTGCTCCCCGAGGGCACCCACCTGGTCGCGGGTCCCGTCCTGCCCGCACCGCCGGTCCCGACGCTGGGGCACGTCACCTCCGCCTACCCCAGTGCCGCCCTCGGCCGCACCTTCGCGCTCGCCCTGGTCAAGGGCGGCCGGCAACGGGTGGGGGAGCGGCTGTACGCGCCCGTGGGCGACCGTCTCGTGGCGGTGACCGTCGCCTCTCCCGTGCTCTACGACCCCGAGGGGGCCCGCCGTGACGGCTGACGACGCCACCTGCCGCAGTCCGCTGTCGGCGGCGGCCGACAGGCTCGCCGCCGCCACCCGCGCCTCCGGCGGGGGCCTGCGGCTGGCCGAGCTCCCCTTCCTCACGCAGATCGACCTGCGTCTGGATCCGAAGGGCCCGGCCGCCGAGGCCGCCGGGCTCGCCCTGGGCGTGCCCCTGCCCCTCGAGCCGTGCACGGTCGCCCGCTCCGGCGACCTGGCGGTCCTCTGGCTCGGCCCGGACCAGTGGCTCGTCGTGGGGCCGCCCGGCGTCCAGGAGGACGTGGAGGCCCGCCTCCGCAAGGCCGCGGGCGAGGCGCACGTATCGGTCACCGACGTCTCCGCCCAGCGCACCACCCTGCTGGTCTCCGGCCCCAGGGCCCGTGACCTGCTGGCCCACGGGTGCTCGCTCGACCTGCACCCCCGGGTCCTCGCCCCCGGCCGCTGCGCACAGACCTCGCTGGCGCGCACCCAGGTGGTGCTGGTGGCGCGGGACGAGGCGCGGGCGGGCTTCTGGGTGCTGGTCCGCTCCTCCTTCGCCGGCTATCTCGCGGACTGGCTGCTGGACGCCGCCACCGAGTACGTGTGACGTGGGCCGCACGACCCCGTCATAACTTGAATCCGGGATTCGCATTATCTAGCCTCAAGGTATGCGCCTCACGAAGTCCACCGACCTCGCGCTCCGCGCGGTGATGGCCCTCGCCGTCAAGGACGAGCCGTCCACCGCCCGGGACGTCGCCGAGGTGATGCGGGTCCCGTACTCGCACCTGGCCAAGGTCGTGGCGCGCCTGCAGCACCTGGGCGTCGTCGAGACCCGCCGCGGACGCGGCGGCGGCCTCGAACTCACCGCCGCCGGACGGACGGCCTCGGTCGGTCGCCTGGTGCGGGAGCTGGAGGGGGTCGGCGACGTCGTGGACTGCGAGGGCGAGACGCCCTGTCCGCTCGCCGGGGCCTGCCGGCTCCGCGGTGCGCTGCGCCGGGCGCAGGAGGCCTTCTACGCCTCCCTGGACCCGCTGACCGTGGCCGATCTGACCGCCGCGCCCACCGGACCCGTCCTGGTGGGGCTGGTCGGCTCCGGCCCGCCCGGTCGGCGGAACTGACCCGACCGAACCGTCGCCCTCCGGGGCGGGCTCGCCCGTGCCCTCATGTCCTCATGCCCCATGCCCTCACGCACGTCCTCACGCACGTCCTCACGCACGCCCTTTAATGCGAATTACAGATACCAATTAGGGAGCCGTTCATGCTCAGCGAGAAGTCCGCCGCGACCGTCCGCGCCACCCTGCCCGCCGTCGGCGGCGCGATATCCGAGATCACCGCGCTCTTCTACGACCGGCTGTTCGCCGCCCACCCCGAGCTGCTGCGCGACCTGTTCAACCGCGGCAACCAGGCCGCCGGCACCCAGCGCGAGGCCCTCGCCGGAGCCATCGCCCACTTCGCCACCGCCCTGGTCGAGCACCCCGGGCAGCGCCCCGACGCCATGCTCTCCCGCATCGCCCACAAGCACGCCTCGCTCGGCATCACCCCCGGCCAGTACCACATCGTGCAGGAACACCTCTTCGCCGCCATCGCCGAAGTGCTGGGCGACGCCGTCACCGAAGAGGTCGCCGCCGCCTGGGACGAGGTCTACTGGCTGATGGCGAACGCCCTCATCGCCATCGAGCGGCGGCTGTACGCCGAGCACGGCGTGCTGGAGGGCGACACCTGGCGCCCCTGGGAGGTCGCCGAGAAGGTCCGGGAGACCGAGGACGTCGCCACCTTCCGGGTCCGCCCCGTCGACGGTCTGCCGCTGCCCGACTTCGGGCCCGGCCAGTACGTCTCCGTGCGTGTCCAACTCCCCGACGGCGCGCGGCAGATCCGTCAGTACAGCCTCTCGGGAGCGCCCGGGGACACCACGCGGCAGTTCACCGTCAAGCGTGAGCGCGGCGCCGCCGACGGCCCGGCCGGCGAGGTCTCGGGCCACCTCCACGACCACGTCGGCGAGGGTGCCCGCATCGAACTGTCGGCCCCGTACGGCGACGTCGTCCTCGACGACAACGGAGCGCCCCTGCTGCTCGCCTCGGCCGGCATCGGCTGCACCCCGATGCTCGCCATGCTGCACCGGCTGGCCGGCGACGGCTACGAGGCGCCCGTGACCGTCGTCCACGGCGACCGTTCGCCCGGCCACCACGCCCTCGCCGACGACCACCGCGCGCTGGCCGAGAAGCTCCCCGTGGGCAGTGCCCACTTCTGGTACGAGGACCCCGGCACCGCCGGCGCCCCCGGCGCCCGCGCCGGCCGGGTGGACCTCTCCGGCGTCGCGCTGCCCGACGGCCTGCAGGCATACCTGTGCGGCCCGCTCCCCTTCATGCGCGCCGTGCGCGCCCAGCTCATCGAGCGCGGCGTGCCCGCCTCGGCCGTGCACTACGAGGTCTTCGGCCCCGATCTGTGGCTGGGCCGCGACTGACCGGCCACACTGGTCGGATGGCGGAGAAGGCGGTCAAGCGCAGCGCGGGGATCCTGCTCTTCCGCGGCACCTCGGGCGGTCCGCCCGAGGTGTTGCTGGGCCACATGGGCGGCCCCTTCTGGTCGTCCAAGGACACGGGGGCGTGGACCATCCCCAAGGGCGAGTACGAGCCCGACGAGACCGCCGAGGCGGCCGCGCGGCGGGAGTTCCTGGAGGAGCTGGGCCTGCCGGTGCCCGAGGGAAGGCTGCTGCCGCTCGGTGAGAACCGCCAGCCCAACGGGAAGATCGTCACGGTCTGGGCGCTGGAGGGCGACCTCGACACCGGCCTGGTGCGGCCCGGGACCTTCTCCGTGGAGTGGCCCCGGGGCTCCGGACTCGTCCGGGAGTTCCCCGAGGTCGACCGGGCCGCGTGGTTCCCGCTCGGCCCGGCCGCCGACGAGAAGATCCTCGCCGCGCAGCGGCCGTTCCTCGACCGGCTCCGCGAGCTGCTCGCCGAGGGCGGCCCGGGCGCCGAGGGCGGCGCCGGTCAGGGGGCGGAGGAGGCGTAGATCGACTCGATCTGCGCCGCATACTCGCTGACGATGGCGCTCCGGCGGAGTTTCAGCGAGGGCGTCAGCATCCCGTTCTCCACCGAGAACTCCCGTGGCAGGACGCGGAAGGCCCGGATCGACTCGGCGCGCGACACCGCCGAGTTGGCCATCGACACCGCACGCTGGATCTCGGCCCGCACGTCGCGCTCGGTCATCGCCGTCCGCAACTGGACCGCCTCCCGGTCCAGGGTGATCAGTGCCGCGACGAACGGCCGGTTGTCGCCGATCACGATGCACTGCGAGACCAGCGGATGCGCCCGCAGCCGCTCCTCCAGCACCAGCGGCGCCACGCTCTTGCCGCCACTGGTGATGATGATGTCCTTCTTCCGGCCGGTGATCGTCAGGTAGCCGTCCGGGTCGAGGGAGCCCATGTCGCCGGTGGCCATCCAGCCGCCGCGGCGCCACACCTCGTGGTTGGCGACCGGGTCGGCGTGGTACCCCACGAAGACCGTCGTGCCCCGGACCAGCACCTCGCCGTCCGGCGCGATCCGCACGGCGCTGCCCGGCAGCGGCCTGCCGACGGTGCCGAAGCGCACCTTCCCCAGCGGCTGCGCGGTCACGGCGGCCGTGGTCTCGGTCAGCCCGTAACCGTCGTAGATGGTCAGCCCGGCGCCGGCGAAGAGCAGCGCCAGGTCCCGGCTGAGCGGGGAGCCGCCGGAGACGGTGTAGTGCACGCGCCCGCCCAGCACCTCCCGGATCCGCCCGTAGACCATGCGGTCGAAGGCCGAGTGCGCCGCGCGCAGCAGCGGCCCGGGTCCGGGCCCCGAACCCAGCGCCTGCCGCTCCACGGCCTCCGCGTAGCGCACCGCGACGTCGGCCGCCCGGTCGAAGACATGGGCCTTGCCGCCGCGGGCGGCGGTGTTCCGGGCGCCCTGGATGATCTTCTCGTAGACGTACGGGACGGCCAGCAGGATGGTCGGCTTGAAGGACCGGAACGCCGGCAGCAGTTCGCCGGGCGCGAGGTCCGGCTGGTGCCCGAGCAGGACGCCCCCGCGCAGCGCGCAGGTGGTCACCATCAGCCCGTAGATGTGCGACATGGGCAGGAACGCCAGCACCGACGGCCGCGCCCCGGCCGGCGCGAAGATCGAGCGGTACCCGGCCAGCAGGGTGTCGCACTCGGTGGCGAGGTTGGCGTGGGTGATCAGGCATCCCTTGGGCGGTCCCGTCGTGCCCGAGGTGTACGCGATGACGGCCACCGACTGCGGCTCGACCGCCCAGCGGAGCTGGTCCAGCACCACCGGGTGGACCTGCCGGCCCAGCGCCCCCAGCCACCGGACGCAGCCCGCGTCGAGCTGCCAGATCCGGCGCAACGAGGGGAGCGTGCCGCACACCGCGCCCACGGTCATGGCGTGGTCCTCGTGCTCGACGACGATCGCGACCGCTCCCGAGTCGGAGAGGATCCATCGCACCTGTTCGGCCGACGACGTCGGGTAGATGGGGACGATGCGGGCGCCGACCGACCACAGTGCGTAGGAGAACAGCGTCCACTCGTACCGCGTGCGGGCCATCACGGCCACCGGATCGCCGAAGCGGATCCCCTCGGCCACCAGGCCCCGCGCGAGCTCGGCCACCTCGTCGCGGAAGTCCGCGGCGCGGACCTCCTGCCAGAGATCGCCCTCGTGTCCCTCGCGCCTGGCCAGAACGGCGGCGTGGGGGTGCTTCTCGGCCGTCTCGTACACCGAGTCGGCGAGTCCCCCCGACCGCAGCTGCTCCACCCGGGGCGGAAGGCTGAACTCGCGCACGGTGCCCCCTTCCCCGAGCCAGTGCCACACCGCGCCAAGGGGCGGCAGGCAGGGAAGATATCCGGCGATTGGACCAGCTGCCTAGAGGTGGGGCGGAAACGTCAGCGACTGTCGCGAACGGGTCCCTCCGGGGCAGCGGTTCGGGCCGACTACCATGGCGGCGTCAGGCGCGTACCCCTCCGGGGACGCGACCGTTCACGTCAGGAGTGTGAGTCGTGCTGCGCACCATGTTCAAGTCCAAGATCCATCGTGCCACCGTCACCCAGGCCGACCTCCACTACGTCGGCTCCGTCACCGTGGACGCCGATCTGATGGAGGCCGCCGACCTGCTGCCCGGTGAGCTCGTCCACATCGTGGACATCACCAACGGCGCCCGTCTGGAGACCTACGTCATCGAGGGACGCCGGGGCTCCGGGGTGATCGGCATCAACGGTGCCGCCGCCCATCTCGTGCACCCGGGCGACCTGGTCATCCTGATCAGCTACGCGCAGGTCGAGGACGCGGAGGCCCGCGCGCTGCGCCCGCGCGTGGTGCACGTCGACGCGGACAACCGGATCGTCTCGCTGGGCGCCGACGCCTCCGAACCGGTTCCCGGGAGCGATACCCAGGCGAGCCCGTACGCGGTGCAGGTCGGCTGAACGTCCGTACGAGCGGCTGTGCTATTGTCCGGATCCAACTTCGAGGTATCCGTCCAGGTGCGGCCCGGTGGTCACGGGGCGTACCGGGACCGGGAGCGCGGTCTGTGGCCGTCGTCCTCCCACAGCACTCCTCGGGCCTGACGCATCAGCAGTTCTCCGGGCTCCGGCGGATCGCTGGGCTGCCGCGGACTTCCGTGACGGGCCCGGACATTTGTCGCTCTCGGGGGGGCGATGAGAGTACACCTTTGTTCGGCTCGAAAGGAACTGAGTCCATGCACGCTGGCAGAGGCGCCAGGCTGCGCACCGTGACCCTGGCGGTCCTCACCCTCTCCCTGACGGCCGCGGTCACTGGCTGCGGCGGCGATTCGGGCGGGCAAGGCGGCGAAGTCACGGTGGGCATCGCCCTCCCCACCAAGAAGCAGACCCGGTGGATCAACGACGGCGACAACATGTCCAAGCTGTTCAAGGCCCAGGGGTACAAGACCGACCTGCAGTACGCCGACGACAAGGTCGACACGCAGGTCGCCCAGGTCGAGGAGATGATCGACCGGGGCGACAAGCTCCTGATCATCGGCGCGGTCGACGGTTTCGAGCTGGGTGACGCCCTCCAGAAGGCCGCGCGGGCCGGCGTCAAGGTCATCGCCTACGACCGTCTGCTGCTGGGCTC
Organism: Streptomyces sp. NPDC026673; assembly: GCF_040638135.1. Lineage (NCBI taxonomy): Bacteria > Bacillati > Actinomycetota > Actinomycetes > Kitasatosporales > Streptomycetaceae > Streptomyces > Streptomyces sp. NPDC026673. The sequence goes on from NZ_JBEZXR010000006.1 coordinate 54,852, forward strand.
CAGCAACGTCGACTACTACGCGAGCTTCAACAACACCCGTGTGGGCAAGATCCAGGCCCAGTACATCGAGGAAAAGCTCGGGCTGAAGAAGGGCAACGGGCCCTACAACGTCGAGCTGTTCGCCGGCGACCCCGACGACAACAACGTCCAGTACTTCTTCAACGGTGCGATGGACGTCCTGGCGAAGTACATCGCCAACAAGCAGCTGGTGGTGAAGAGCAAGCAGACCCGCCTCACCCAGGTGGCGACGTTCCACTGGGACGCGTCGATCGCCACCGAGACGATGGCGACGCGGCTGCGGAACTACTACAAGGACGGCTCCACCGTGGACGCCGTTCTCGCCCCCAACGACGGCATCGCCCGCGGCGCCATCCTGGCGCTGAAGGCCGACGACTACGGCACCGCGGCCAAGCCGATGCCGATCGTCACCGGCCAGGACGCCGAGGTCGAGTCGGTCAAGGAGATCATCAAGGGCGATCAGTCCATGACGGTCTACAAGGACACCCGCAAGCTCGCGGCCCGCGCGGTCGAGATGGCGCAGGACATCCTCAGCGGCAAGCGGCCCGAGGTCAACGACACCGAGACGTACGACAACGGCAACAAGGTCGTTCCGTCGTACCTGCTCGACCCGGTCGGCGTGGACAAGGGCAGCTACGAGAAGCTGCTGGTCAAGAGCGGCTACATCAAGGCCTCCGACCTCGGCTGACGGAGACCACGGGCACGGCACAGGGCCGGGAGGGACGCTGACGTTCCTCCCGGCCCTTGTCGTGTGCGCGGCCGCACCGCGTCAGATGATCACGTTGAGCAGGCCGACGTTGTAGAGGCCGCCGTAGCCGCGGCCGAACTTGTCGCCGAATCCGTAGCCGAAGTCGTCGAAGTCGAAGCCGAAGCCGTAGCCCTTGCCGTAGCCGCCGTGGCCCTTCCCGTGGTGCTTCCCGTGGCTCTTGCCGTGGCCGCCGTGGCCCTTGCCGTAGCCGTTGCCGAGGGCGTAGACGCCCTTGCCGAGCCCCAAGCCATAGCCATAGCTGACGCTGTAGGTGTAGCTGAAGCTGAACCCATATCCGTGGCGCTTCTTGTTGCAGTGCTTCTTGTGGTGCTTCTTGTGCTTCTTGTGGTGGCCCTTGTCGTGGCCCTTGCTGCCCTTCCCCTTGCCGTGGCTCTTGCCGTTGTTCTTGCTGTTGCCCTTGCCCTTCCCGTTGCTCTTGCCGTTGCCGTTGCCCTTTCCGCCGTTGTCGTCGTCCTTGTCCTTGTAGGACGCGTTGTCGCCGTTGTCCTTGCCGCCCTTGTCGCCGCCCTTCGAGCCGTTGTCGTTGCCGTTGTCGCCGTTTCCGCCGTTGCCCTTTCCGCCGTTGCCGTTTCCGCCGTTGTCCCGGCCGCCGTTGCCGCCGTTGCCTCCGTTGTCGTCGTCGCCGTTGCCGCCGCCCTTGTTCCCGCCCCAGCCGCCGTTGCCGCCGCCCTTGTTCCCGTTCCAGCCGCCGTCGCCGTCGCCGCTCTTGTTTCCGTTCCAGCCGCCGCCGCCGTTGCCCCCGCCCTTGTTCCCGCCGTATCCGCCGTCGCCCCCGCCGCTGCCTCCGTTGTCCCGGCCGTATCCGTTGTCGCCGCCGTTGCCCCCGCCGTTGTCGTCGTATCCGTTGTCGCCGTTGTCCCCGCCGTATCCGTTGTCGTCGTCGCCGTAGTCGTCGCTGCTCTTGCTGTGGGAGCCGTTCTTGTAGTCGTCGCTGCCCGGGGCGGCGAAAGCGCTGCCGGTAGAGGCGGCCAAGAGGCCGGTGGCAAGAAGTCCGGTGGCGACGCCGAGAGCGGAGCGGCGCATCAGACTGGTTCGCATGAGGGTCCTTCCTTCGGACGCGAGGCCGGCGGCCGATCGCCGCCTCTGCGATCCAGTCGTACGTCGCGCCGGGAACACCCGCCCGTCGAGCGGAGCGTCCGGGCTACAGCGTGGCCAAGGAAGTGACGCAGTGCCACGACGTACGGAGCGTCAGTCCCCGCCGAGCAAAAGGGTGTCGAGACCGCGTACCAGACCCGTGCGGGCGGCGGCCGCGCGAGCGGCGAGCAGGGTCCCCGCGACATACGGGGCCGGGGAGGTGCCCGCCTCGTGCCGGATCACCAGCCGCTCGTCCGGCAGCCCGAACTGCGCCTCGACGGCGAGGGTGTAGCCCGGCAGCCGCAGCGAGTGGACCTGCGTTCCCGCGATCGACGCGCCGCGGGCCTCCGGATACCCGGCCGTGCGCTCCGGGGGCAGGGCGTACTCGGGTCGCCGTACGACGGCCAGCTGTTCGGCGAGTTCCCGTGCCGTGCCGCTCGGGGCGTCGGGCTTCGTCGCGGAGGCGTAGTCGATGATCTCCCAGTGCGGCAGGTGACGGGCCGCCAGACGGGCGGCCGCCTGGGCCAGCGCGGCGGTCAGCGAGAAGTTCCCCGAGGCCACCACACCGACCCCGTGCTCCTCTGCCAGCGCGGCGATCTCCTCGTAGTCCGCGGCGGACAGACCCGAGGCGCCCACCACGACACCGACCCCGCGGACCACCGCCGCCCGCACATGGCGACCGACCGCAGTGTGCGAGGTGTAGTCGATCAGTACGTCGACACCGTCCAGCGCGTCGTCGACGGTGCTGAACACCGGCACCCCCAGTTCGGGACCGCCCCACACGGCGCCGAGGTCGGCCCCCGCCGCCGACCGTGCGACCGCCGACCGCAGCCGCAGGTCATCGGCGTCCAGGACGGCCCGCGCCACCGCCTCGCCGGTCCAGCCGGTCGCCCCGGCGACGCACACGTTCAGCATGTCCATCCCCTCAGCATGAGGCATGATCCCTATTCATCCCGATCAGAGCCGCCGCGGCCCGGCGTCCGCAACCGCAGCCGGACGGCGACGGAACGGGCCTGACGACGCATCCGGCCCGGCAGCGTCGTCGAGCGCGGCGCGGCGGCGACAAGCTGCTCCGACAGCCACAGCGAGCGCTTCTCCAGGTCCAGCTCGTCCAGCAGCCGGTCGATGTTGGCCAGCAGCGCCCCGTACAGGTCCCAGCTCTCCCAGCGCTCCTCCGTCTCCGCGCGCAGCAGCGCGGCGATCCGGTCCCGTTCCTCCCGGCCGCGCCGCAGGGCGTCCTCCAGCCGCGCCTCGGCCTGTTCCGCGCCCGCCGTGACCTGGGCGGCGATCAGCCGCCCGAAACTGTCCACGGCATCGGCCATGTCGGCGAACAGCTCGTCGATGCCCGTGGCGAGCTCGCCGGTGAACAGCGCCTGCCGGCGGCCGCGCTCGCGGTCCAGTTCCGTCAGCGAGCGGCACAGTGTCCGCAGCAGCACGGTCGACACCTCCAGCGTGTCCAGCCCGCTGCGCAGGAGGAGCCGGGCCATCGCGCCCTCGGCCGCCTTCACCCGCGGGTTGAGCCGGGTGCCCTCCTCCGCCCTGCGCAGTGAGGCGTCGAACCGCGCGATCTCGTTGTCCAGCCGGCGCGCGTCCATCAACCAGGTGCGGGCCTGCTCGGCGGTCGCGCCGCGGCGCACCTCGCGGCCCATGCGGAGCATCAGGGCGCGCATGTGCTCGGCCATCTCGCGCACCGCGTCACCGGCCGGCTCCACGAAGGCCGGCGGCGGCACCACGACGTTCAGCAGCACCCCGACGACGGCCCCGACCAGGGTCTCGAGCACCCGGTCGACCGCCTCGCCGGACGGGGCGGGGACGGCCAGGATGAGCATCGCGCTGATCGCGACCTCGGCCACGAACTCGTCCACGCGGATGAAGTGACCGATCACCAGCGAGGCCAGGATGATCAGCCCGAGGCTCCACCACGTCAGGCCGATCAGCTCGGCGAAGCAGACCGCGATGAGGACGCCCGCCACCACGCTGACCACCCGTCGGATGCCCGTCGTGACCGTCGTGTAGAGGGTCACCTGGACGACCAGCAGGGCGGTCAGCGGTGCCGTCAGCGGTTTGGGGTTGGGCAGCAGCCACACGGCCACGGCGTACGACAGCACGGCGGCCACGGTGGAACGCGCCGTCTGCACGACGATCGGGTCGTTGGTGCGTCGCAGCAGGTCGGCGAGGGGGGCGGGGAGGGCGCCGGGCACCCTGCCAGTGTCACCGGCGAGGCGACGGGGTACCGGGTCAGCGGCGGCGGGTTGCGCCGCCCGCGTGAATCCCGCACCCCGACACGCCCTTGAGGCACCGTCGGCGCGTCCCGGCGTCGCTTCATGGTCCCGGGCCGGTGTGTGTCCGGGCAGGGGAGCGAGGTGCGTATGGCGTGCGCGGTGCGGCGCTCGCGGGCCCTTGCCGCGGTGCTCGTCCTCGCGGCCGTCGCGGTCGCCTGCGGCGGGACCTCGCGGACGTCCGGGCGGCCGACCCTCGACTGGTACAACTTCCCCGACGACTCCGGGGCCCTCCAGCAGGCCGCCGACCGGTGCGGCCGTGCCTCCGGCGGCCGCTACGCCATCCGCTACAACAAGCTCCCCCGGACGGCCGACGGCCAGCGGCAGCAGCTGGTGCGCCGGCTCGCCGCACACGACCCCGCGATGGACATCCTCGGCCTGGACGTCACCTGGACCCCCGAATTCGCCGAGGCAGGCTGGATCCGCCCGTGGACGGGGGCGCACCGGGAGGAGGCCGAGCGGGACACCCTCGCCGCCCCGCTGAGCACGGCCACGTGGAAGGGCCGCCTCTACGCCGTCCCGTACAACACCAACATCCAGCTGCTCTGGTACCGCGCGGACCTCGTGCCGGAGCCGCCCGCCACCTGGGCCGAGATGATCGACGAGGCCCGCGCCCTGGCCAAGGCCGGCAAACCCCACCGGATCGAGGTCCAGGGAGCCCAGTACGAGGGGCTCACCGTGTGGTTCAACACGCTCGTCGCCAGCGCCGGGGGGTCGATCCTGAACGCCGCGGCCACCGCTCCCTCACTGGGCCCGCCCGCCGTCCGGGCCGCCGGGATCATGCACGACCTGGCGACCTCGCCCGCCGCCGACCCCTCGCTCGCCAACCAGATGGAGGATCAGAACCGGCTGGCCATGGAGTCGGGCACCGCCGCCTTCGAGCTGAACTACCCCTTCGTGTATCCGGCGATGAAGGCCGACAACCCGGAGCTGTTCCGGCACTTCCGATGGGCCCGCTACCCCCGGGTCGACGCCGACCGCCCCGCGCGGGTGACCATCGGCGGCATCGACCTGGCCGTCGGCGCCCACAGCCGTCACCCGGCACTCGCCTTCGAGGCGGCGCTGTGTCTGCGCGACCGCGACAACCAGCGGACCGCCGCGCTCCGGGGCGGCCTGCCACCCACCCTGCGCGGCCTCTACACCGATCCCGAGATCGAGCGCAGCTACCCCTTCGCCGGGGACATCCTGGCCGAGCTGGAGAACGCCGCCCTGCGGCCCAGGACCCCCGCCTACCAGAACGTCTCCATCGCGGTGTCCCACACGCTGTCACCACCCGCCGGGATCCGCCCCGTCGAGTCCGTCCGGGATCTGGGCGGACAGATCGAGGACGCGCTGCAGTCCAAGGGGCTGGTCCCGTGACCCGGCCCTCCGCGGGTGCCCGGCAGGAGCGCCGGCTCGGCCGGCTGCTCTGCGCGCCCGCCGTCCTGGTGATGCTCGCGGTGACCGCCTACCCCGTGCTCTACGCGGTCTACCTCTCGCTCCACCGCTACGACCTGCGCTTCCCCCAGCTGGCCCGCTTCGTGGGCCTGGACAACTACGCCGCGGTCCTGAGCTCCGGCTTCTGGTGGCAGGCCCTCTGGGTGACCTGCCTGATCACCGTCGTCTCCGTCGCGGTGGAACTGGTCCTCGGCATGGCCCTCGCGGTCGTCATGCACCGCGCGGTCCTCGGCCGCTCCACCGTGCGCACCGCGATCCTGCTGCCGTACGGGATCGTGACGGTGGTCGCCGCGTTCTCCTGGCAGTACGCCTGGACCCCCGGCATCGGCTACCTCGTCGACGCGGCCGGCGGGGCCCCGCTGACCGACCAGTGGAAGGCCATCGGGCTGATCATCCTGGCCGAGGTGTGGAAGACCACCCCCTTCATGGCGCTGCTGCTGCTCGCCGGGCTGGCCCTGGTGCCCGAGGAGACCCTGCGCGCGGCCATGGTCGACGGGGCTACCCGTTGGCAGCGTTTCCGGCTGGTCACGCTGCCGCTGATGAAGCCCGCCGTCCTGGTGGCGCTGCTGTTCCGTACTCTCGACGCGTTCCGGATCTTCGACAACATCTATGTGCTGACACAGGGTTCGAACGGCACCGGATCCGTGTCGATCCTGGGTTACGACAACCTCTTCACCGCGCTGAACCTCGGCATCGGCTCGGCGATCTCCGTACTGATCTTCCTCTGCGTGGCCGTCATCGCCTTCGCCTTCATCCGGCTGTTCGGCACGGCCGCCCCCGGAACGGAGGGCCCCGGACGATGAGCACGAGCGCCGCGCAGCGGCGGCGGACCGCCCGCTGGAGCGTGATCAACACCGTCGTGGTGCTCTACGCGCTGTTCCCGGTGTGGTGGATCGTCGCCCTGTCCTTCAAGGACCCCGGGACCCTCTCCGACGGCAGTTTCGTCCCCCGCACGTGGACGCTGGAGAACTACCGGGGCATCTTCGCGACCTCCGAGTTCACCCGCGCCCTGGTCAACTCCATCGGCATCGCCCTGATCTCCACCGTCATCGCCGTGACGCTGGGCACCATGGCCGCGTACGCCGTGGCCCGGCTGCGCTTCCCCGGCAAGGGGCTGCTGATCGGCACGTCGTTGCTGATCGCGATGTTCCCGCCGATCTCCCTGGTGTCGCCGCTGTTCGACATCGAGCGCTACCTCGGGCTGTTCGACACCTGGCCCGGACTGATCATCCCCTACATGACCTTCTCGCTGCCGCTGGCGATCTACACGCTGTCGGCGTTCTTCCGGGAGATCCCGTGGGACCTGGAGAAGGCCGCCAAGGTCGACGGGGCCACCCCCGCGCAGGCCTTCCGGCTGGTCATCGCGCCGCTCGCGGCGCCCGGGGTGTTCACCACGGCGATCCTGGTCTTCATCTTCTGCTGGAACGACTTCCTCTTCGCGATCTCCCTGACCTCCACCACCGCCGCGCGCACCGTCCCGGCGGCGATCGCCTTCTTCACCGGCAGTTCCCAGTTCCAGCAGCCCACGGGATCGATCGCCGCCGCCGCGGTGGTGATCACCGTTCCGATCGTCGTCTTCGTGCTGCTGTTCCAGCGGCGCATCGTGGCCGGACTGACCTCCGGCGCAGTGAAGGGCTGAGGGACCGCACATGGCCGAGATCACCCTCGAGGGCGTCACCAAGCGCTACCCCGACGGCGCGGTGGCCGTCCGCGACGTCAGCCTCGCCATCGCCGACGGCGAGTTCGTGATCCTGGTGGGCCCGTCCGGCTGCGGCAAGTCCACCACCCTCAACATGATCGCCGGGCTGGAGGACATCACCGAGGGCACCCTGCGCATCGGCGGGCAGGTGGTCAACGACAAGGCCCCCAAGGACCGCGACATCGCCATGGTCTTCCAGAGCTACGCCCTCTACCCGCATATGACCGTCCGTCAGAACATGGGTTTCGCCCTGCGCCTGGCCGGTGCCGACAAGGCCGTCATCAAGGCGAAGGTCGAGGAGGCCGCGCGCGTCCTCGACCTCACCGCCCACCTCGACCGCAAGCCCGCCAACCTCTCCGGCGGCCAGCGCCAGCGCGTCGCGATGGGCCGCGCCATCGTCCGCGAGCCCAAGGCCTTCCTGATGGACGAGCCGCTGTCCAACCTCGACGCCAAACTCCGGGTCCAGATGCGCACCCAGATCGCCCGGCTGCAGCGACGCCTCGGCACCACCACGGTCTACGTCACGCACGACCAGACCGAGGCCATGACCCTCGGCGACCGCGTCGTCGTGATGCGCGGCGGCGTCGTCCAGCAGACCGGCTCGCCGCAGGAGCTGTACGACCAGCCGCGCAACCTCTTCGTCGCGGGGTTCATCGGCTCGCCCGCGATGAACTTCCTGCCCGCCACCCTGGAGGGGGACGGGCTGCGCACCCCGCTCGGCGACCTGCCGCTCGACGACCGCCTGCGCACCGCGCTGGCACGGCGCGGCGCGCCGCGCGAGGTCATCGCGGGCTTCCGGCCCGAGCACTTCGAGGACGCCGAACTCGTCGAACCGGGACGCGGGGGAGCCACCCTCACCGTCACCGTCGACGTCCGGGAGTCCCTCGGCTCCGACGTCCACGTCCACTTCGCGCAGGGGGGCGGCGCGGCCGCCGCGGAGCAGTTGGCCGAACTCGCCGCGGACTCCGGACTCGCCGACACCGGCGCCGGCGGCCCCGAGGTCGTCGCCCGGCTCTCCACCCGGAGCCGGGCCCGCGAGGGCGAGCGCCTGCGGGTATGGCTGGACACCGCCGAGGCCCACATCTTCGACCCGGCCACCGGTGACAACCTCACACTCCCCGAACGCCCCGCCGACACGGCCGCACGGTGAGGGCACGGCCGTGGCCTCCGCCCCGCCACCCCTGCCGGGCCCCCTCGCACACCTGGCCCCGCTCCTCGACGACTGGGGCTACCTCGCGGTCGGCGTCCTGGTCCTGCTCGACAACTGCGGCATCCCCGTGCCCGGCCAGACCGTCCTCGTCGTCGCGGCCGCCTACGCGGGCACCGGGCGGATGGACATCGCCGGTGTGGTCGCGGTCGCCGTCCTCGCGGCCGTCGCGGGTGACTGCCTCGGCTACCTGATCGGACGCAGCGGCGGCCGCGCCTTCGTCCACCGGTGGGGCCGCTACGTCCTGCTCACACCGGAACGCTTCCTGCGCGGCGAGGAGTTCTTCGCCCGGCGCGGCGAACTCGTCGTCCTCCTCGCTCGTTTCGTCGACGTCCTCCGCCAGACCAACGGCATCATCGCCGGCACCGCCGGCATGCCCTGGTGGCGCTTCCTGCTCTTCAACACCCTGGGCGCGATCCTCTGGGTCGGCGTCTGGGCCGGCCTCGCCTACGCGGCCGGCACCCGTCTCGGCCCCCTCTACGCCTGGCTCACCCGCTTCCAGCTCTACGCCCTGATCGCCGTGGCCCTTCTGGCCGCCGCCCTGACCGCCCGCCACATCCGCCGCCGCCGTCTGCGCCGCCGGTCCCCGGGGCCCGGCGGGGGCTAGAGGAGGTCCTCGATGGTGATCGGCATCTTGCGGACGCGGCGGCCCGTGGCGTGGTGGACGGCGTTCGCGATGGCGGCACCGGCACCCACCTGGCCGATCTCGCCGACGCCCTTGACCCCGAGGGGGTTGACGACGGTGTCCTCCACCTCGACCAGTTCGACCTCGACGTCCGGCACGTCCGCGTTGACGGCGACCAGATAGTCGCCCAGGCTCGACGCCGCCCAGCGGCCGGTGCGGGCCTCCATGTGGTTGGCCTCGAGGAGGGCCTGGCCCAGGCCCCAGATCATGCCGCCCGCCAGCTGGCTGCGGGCGGTCTTGGGATTGAGGACCCGCCCGGGGGCGAACGCGCCGACCATGCGGCGGACCCGGACGAGCCCCAGGTCGGCGTCGACCGCGACCTCCGCGAACTGGGCGCCGAAGGTCATCAGGGCATGCCCGCCCGCGCCGGCGTCGGGCGTCCAGGAGCCCAGCGCCTCGACGTCGGGCAGGAACCGGCGGTGCATCAGCTCGGCGTAGGTCTCGCCGGTGCCCGCGTCGTCCCGGAGCACCATGCGGCCGTCGCGAAGCTCGACGGCTTCGGGATCCGCCCCGTGCAGCGGTGACTCGGCGTCGGCGACCGCCCGCCCGATCAGCTCGTCCCGCAGCGCGGTGGCCGCCGTGTGGACGGCCGCGCTGATCATGCCGGCGCCGGCCGAGCCGACGGCGGCGGCGATCTGGGGGAGCGCCGTGTCGCCGTTCTCGAAGCGGCACCGCTCGGCGGGCAAGCCGAGGGCGTCGGCCGCGACCTGGGTCATCGCCGTGGCCACTCCGGTGCCGAAGTCGGGGGTGGCCGCCTGCACCAGGACCGTGCCGTCGGCGTAGAGCCGGGCACGGGCGCGCTGCGGGGTGACGGGCTGGGCGACGGGATAGCCGGCGCTGGCCATGCCCGTGCCGATCAGCCAGTGGCCGTCCCGCCGGGAGCGCGGGCGGGGGTCGCGGTCCGCCCAGCCGAAGCGCTCGGCGCCGCGGCGGTAGCACTCCTCGAGCCCCCAGCTCGACCACGGATCGCCCGTGGCGGGATCCGTCGCCGTGATGTTGCGCAGCCGCAGTTCGAGGGGGTCCATGCCGAGTCGCTCGGCCAGTTCGTCCATCGCGCACTCCATGGCGTACATGCCCGACGCCTCGCCGGGGGCGCGCATGAAGGTCGGCGTCATGGTGTTCGCCCGGAACAGCCGGTACTCGCCCTCGTAGTGGGGGCAGCCGTAGATCTGCGAGGCGACCCCGAGCGACGGCTCGGCCCACTCGTCGAAGTGCGAGGTGGGAGAGAGTTTGTGATGGCGCAACGCCGTGATCCGGCCCTCACCGGTCGCGGCGAGGGTGATCGTCTGTTCCTGCTCCTCGCGGTGCCCCGTCGAGGTGAACATCTGCTCCCGGGTCAGCGCCAGTTTCACCGGGCGGCCCACCTGCCGGGCGGCGATCGCGGCGAGGGCGGGATGATGCCAGATCATGGCCTTTCCGCCGAAACTGCCGCCCGTGTAGTGCCCGATGACGCGGATCCGGGACGTCGGCAGGCCGAGCAGCGCGGCGACGGTCTGCTGGGTGGAGGTGATGCCCTGCGTGGCGTCCCACAGGGTGAGGTCGCCGCCCTCCCAGAACGCGGTGGTCGCGGGCGGCTCGATGGGGTTGTGGTGGTTCGCGGCGTAGGTGAAGGTGGCGTCGACCCGTACGTCCGCCTCGACGAGTCCCTGCCGCACGTCGCCGCGGCTCATGCGTCCGGGGATCCAGCCGCCGAAGATCGCCTCGGGCACGAAGGCCCGGTCGCGTCCCTGGCCGAGGGTGGTCACGGGGGGCTCCTCGGCGTACCGCACGTGCAACAGGCTCGCCGCGTGCCGGGCCCGTTCGTGCGTGTCGGCGACGACGACGGCGATGTGCTGGCCCGCGTAGTGGACGACGTCGTCCTGCAGGGGGAAGAAGGTCTGGCCGGGGGCCGCCGTCCCCGCGAGGGAGGGGATCAGCGGCGGCTGCGCCGCGATGGGCGGGGTGTTCTCGTGGGTGAGGACCGCGAGTACGCCCTCGGCGGCCTCGGCCTCGGCGGAGTCGATGGAGGTGATCCGTCCGGAGGCGATATGGGCGCCGACGAGTGCGGCGTACGCCATGCCGGGGAGCGGGATCTCCGCCGAGTACTGTGCGGAGCCGGTGACCTTGGCGTGGCCGTCCACCCGGTCCATGGGCTGTCCGATGGCCGAGGTCACGACGGGCTCCCGGTGAGGGTCTCGAGCGCGCGGACCACGCTCCGGCAGGCCAGTTCTACTTTGAACGCGTTCATCGCCGTGGGCCGCGCCGCGGCCAGTTCGGCGCGTGCGGCCTCGTGGAAGTTCTGCGGGATCGCGGGGGCCCCGAGCAGGAACTCCTCGGCGCGCTCGGCCCGCCAGGGCCGGGTGGCCACCCCGCCCAGCGCGATGCGGACGTCCAGTACCAGCCCGTCCGCCAGTGCCAGCGCGGCGGCCACGGACACCAGCGCGAACTCGTACGACTCGCGGTCCCTGACCTTCAGGTAGGTGGAATGCCGGGCGATGGGGACGGAGGGCACCTCGATGAAGGTGATCAGTTCCCCGTGCTCCAGCGGGTGCTCCCGGTCCGGGGTGTCGCCGGGCAGCAGGAAGAACTCCTCGAAGGAGTAGGAGCGTTCTCCTCCGGGCCCCTGGGTGTGGATCGTCGCGTCCAACGCGGCGAGGGCCACGGCCACGTCCGAGGGATGGGTGGCGATGCAGTGCGCGCTCGTGCCGAGGACGGCATGGCCGCGGCTGGTCCCCTCGACGGCCGAACAACCGCTGCCCGGCACCCGCTTGTTGCAGGCGGACGCGGCGTCGCGGAAGTAGCCGCAGCGCACTCGCTGCATCATGTTGCCGCCCATGGAGGCCATGTTGCGCAACTGGGCGGAGGCGCCGAGCTCCAGCGCCCGGGCGATGAGCGGGAAGCGCTCCCGTACCACGGGCGCCTCGGCGACCTGGCTCATCCGGGCCAGCGCCCCGATCCGCAGCGACCCGTCGGGCATGCCCTCGACCCCGGTCAGGGGGAGGTCGTTGATGTCGACGAGCCGCCGCGGCGCGAGCACGTTCTGCCGCAGCAGGTCGACCTCCGTGGTGCCGCCGGCCAGGAAGTGGCTCTGCGGGTCGGCGGTGACCGCGGCGATCGCGTCCGCCGTCCCGGTGGCCCGGGTGTAGCTGATGGGGCGCACGGCGTCACGCTCCGCCGGCTGGTTCGGGAGCGGTGTCCGGGCCCGCGTCGCGGACCGCGCGGATCGCCGCACGGATGTTGGGGTAGGCCGCGCAGCGGCAGATGTTGCCGCTCATCCCCTCCTTGATCTCGGCGTCGTCGGAGGCGTGCCCCTCCCGCAGCAGCGCCACCGCCGACATGATCTGCCCCGGTGTGCAGTAGCCGCACTGGAAGGCGTCGTGTGCGATGAACGCCTCCTGCATGGGATCGAGCCGGCCCTCCTCGGCGAGGCCCTCGATCGTGGTCACCTCGCGCTCCTCGCACGTGATGGCGAGCGTCAGGCAGCCCAGCACGCGACGTCCGTCCACCCATACGGTGCAGGCCCCGCAGGTGCCCTGGTCGCAGCCCTTCTTGGCGCCGGTGAGTCCGAGGTGCTCACGGAGGGCGTCGAGCAGGCTCACCCGGGGCTCGATGTCCAGCGCCCGGCGCTCCCCGTTGACCCGCAGCACCACCCGGACGGGATCCGGGCCGCGCTCGGGCAGTACGCCGGATTCCGCCGCGATGTTCGTCGAAACCTCTGAGGACACCGGTCCACCTCCAGAACGGTCTCCTCTTCATGCTGTTTTGCCCGTCAACAACCCGCAACCGGGATCATGCCGCGACGTCGCGGCCCCGCGCCACACCGTGCTCGCCGTCCCGGGCGCGGGGCGGCCCCGCGGCCTCGTCACCCGGCCTCGTCACCCGGCGTCGGCCGGGACCGGACGGACCCGGGCGCCCGCCGGGCGGCGGCCCAGGACCGGCCCTCCGGACGCGATGTGGACGGGCGGCTCCCGCGGTACGTCGTCGGCGGCCGCGACCGTCGCGGGATAGGGCGGGTCGTCGACGTGCCGGACGGCCGCTACGCGCCCGCCAGCTGCCGGACGACCGCTTCGGCGACCGCGCGGGCGCTGCCCGGGTTCTGGCCGGTGATCAGGTGTCCGTCCTCGACGACATAGGTGTCGAACGGCCGCTTCGCCGTGGTGTATTCGGCGCCGAGCTTCTTCAGTTCGTCCTGGAGGCTGTAGGGCACCGCCTCGGCTCGCTGGGCGAGTTCTTCCTCGGGCCACGAGAACCCGGTCACGCGCTTCCCCCGGATCAGGGGCTCGCCGTCGCTGAGGGTTACGTTGAGCAGGCCCGTCGCGCCGTGGCAGACCGTCGACACGATCCGTCCGCTCTCGTAGAACCTGGCCATCAGGTCCTCCAGTTCGCGGCTCTGCGGGAAGTCGAACATCACGCCGTGGCCGCCGGTGAGGTAGATGGCGTCGTAGTCGTCGAGGTTCACGTCGGAGACGCGCAACGTGTCCTCGAGGAGGTCCATGTACTCCCGGTCCGCGTAGTGCTTCCCGGTGCCGAGCTCCGCCAGCACGTCGTGGGACAGGCTCTCCGGGTCGATCGGTACCTTGCCGCCGGCGGGACTGGCGATGTCCATGGTGTAGCCGTCCTGTTCGACCACGTCCCAGAAGTGCGTCAGTTCCCCGAGCCACAACCCGGTCCGCATGCCGACCTTCTCGTACTCGTCGACATTCGTCACGATGACCAGGATCTTCTTGGTCGCAGGCATGCCGCTGCCCCTCTTCCTGGCGGGATGGCGCCGGTCGCGGCGGGGGGCGCCGCTCGATCGCCTTGCCGATTCGAGCCTAAAGGGGCCATATGGGGCAGGCAAGGTGATCCGGCGCCGCCGCCGGACGCACCGGCTACACGACGCAGAACTCGTTGCCCTCCGGGTCCTGGAGCACCACCCCGTAGTGGTCGACGCCCGGTTCCGACAGCACGCGCAGCCGCACCGCCCCCGCCGCGACCAGCCGGCCGACCTCGGCCTCCACCCGCCGCGTTCGGGTCTCCAGCGGCACGTCGGCCCGCTTGCCGCCCACCTTCACGTCGAGGTGGAGCCGGTTCTTGACCGCCTTGCCCTCGGGCACCCGCTGGAACCAGATCCGGGGGCCGTCGCCCTCCGGATCCACGATCGAGTCGCAGCAGTCACCGTCGCCGAGCTCGTCCTCGGGCACACCGATGCTCAGCCAGTACGCCCGCCAGGTGGGGAAGCTGTCCGGCGCGTCCTCGGGCCGGTAGCGCAGCGCGTCCGCCCAGAAGCGCGCCTGCGCCTCCGGATCACTGCAGTCGATCGTGAGCTGGAACGCGACCATGGTGTCTGTCTCCCGTCGGGGCGGCCTGTCCGGTGCCTGCACCGGACACACCCATGCTGCCCGAGGGGTACGACAACGCCGTCCGCCGGCAGAGACGCCTGGGGACCGGCCGGTCAGTCCGTCCCCTCGATCCGGAAGCCCACCTTCAGCCCGACCTGGAAGTGCCCGACCTGCCCGTCCGCGAGGTGGCCGCGGATCTGCGTCACCTCGAACCAGTCGAGGTTGCGCAGGGTCTCCGAGGCCCGGCTCAGCCCGTTGCGGATGGCGGCGTCCACGCCCTCGCTGGAGGAGCCGACGATCTCGGTCACCCGGTACGTGTGGTCGGACATGGGGCCTCCCTGATCGGTGGGACGGGCGGTTCCGCCGCCCCTCCACGGTGCCTCATCGACCGTGCCCCCGCGAGAGGAGGACGGCGCCCGGGTTAGCCCGCGGCGCGGCGCGGGAAGGGGCCCCACATGGCCAGGGCCAACGACGAGGTCGAAGCCCTGCTCCGCGAGTACGCCGACCTCGTCCGGATCACGGGCGGCGACGCCTACAAGGCGCGCGCCTACGAGAAGGCCGCCCGCGCCATCGGCGGCCACCACGAGGACGTCTCCCGGCTCGACGACAAGGAGCTGCGGAAGATACCCAGCGTGGGCAAGTCCGTGGCCGAGAAGGTCACCGAGTACCTGCGCACCGGTGCCGTCCCCGCGGTGGAGGAACTGCGCGCCCGCATCCCCGCGGGCGTGCGCGAGATGACCGCGATCCCGATGCTGGGCCCCAAGCGGGCCATGCTGCTCTACCGGGAGCTGCACATCGCCTCCGTGCAGGAACTCGCCGACGCCATCCACGCGGAACGCCTGCGCGGCCTGCCCGGCTTCGGCCCCCGCACCGAGGAGAACATCCTGCACGGCATCGGCCTGCTGCGGTCCTCGGGCGGCCGGGTCCCGCTGAACGTCGCCATGGAGGTCGCCGAGGAGGTCGTCGCGGAACTCTCGGCGCTGCCCGGCTGCGAGCGCTGCACCTACGCCGGTTCCCTGCGCCGCATGCGGGAGACCGTCGGCGACGTCGACGTCCTCGTCGCCGCCGAGCGGTCCGGGCCGTTCATGGAGGCGTTCACCCGGATGCCGATCACCGCCGAGACCGTCGTGCGGGGCGCGAAGAAGACCTCGATCCGCACCACCAAGGGACTCCAGGTCGACCTGCGGGTCGTGCCGCCCGACTCGTGGGGCGCGGCGCTGCAGTACTTCACCGGCTCCAAGGCCCACAACATCCGCACCCGCGAGATGGCCGTCCACCGGGGGCTCAAGCTCTCCGAATACGGGCTCTTCGACACCACGACCGGCGAGAGGATCGTCTCCCGCACCGAGGAGGAGGTCTACGCCCGGCTCGGACTGCCCTGGATCCCGCCCACGCTCCGCGAGGACCGCGGCGAGATCCAGGCGGGTCTGGCGGGAGAGCTTCCCGACCCGCTCACCGAGCGCGCCGTCCGCGGTGACCTGCACACCCACACCGACCTCACCGACGGCCTCGCGGGGCTGGAGGAGATGGTCACCGCCGCCGCGGCACGCGGCTACGCCTACTACGCGGTCACCGACCACGCCCCGAACCTGTCCATGCAGCGCATGACCGACGAGAAGATCCTCGCCCAGCGCGAGCAGGCCCGGCGCCTGGACCGCGCCCACCGGGGGATGCGCGTCCTGCACGGCACCGAGCTCAACATCGACCCCGACGGGGGCGTGGACTGGCCCGACGAGTTCCTGGCCGGCTTCGACCTCTGCGTGGCCTCGATCCACTCCCACTTCAACCAGGGCCGCGACGCCCTCACCCGGCGCCTCGTGCGTGCCGCCGAGAACCCCCACGTCCACGTCATCGGCCACCCCACCACGAGGCTGCTGGGCAGGCGTCCCGCGATCGACGCGGACCTCGACGAGGTCTTCGCCGCCTGCGCCCGCACCGGCACCGCGCTGGAGGTCAACGCGCAGCCCGACCGCCTCGACCTCGGCGACGAACTCATCCTGCGGGCCCGCCGGCACGGCGTGCGGTTCGCCGTCGACAGCGACGCGCACTCCACCGTCCACCTGGACTTCATGCGCTACGGCGTGGGCACGGCCCAGCGCGGATGGCTCACCGAGGACGACGTCGTCAACGCCTGGCCGCTCACCCGGCTGCGCCGCTTCCTGCGCAAGGACGGCCGTACGCATCCGTGACCGTACCCGGGGTAGGCGCATCGCGACGACCCGCACCACGGCCCGACATCGAGGAGGACACGATGCTGCTGCTGGGACTCGTGCTCATGGGCGCCACCGCCGCCTTCACCGGACTCCTGATCGCGGAGAACCTCGGCGGAGGACCCGACTACACCGTGACGCTGTTCGGCTCGGACATCGGCACCGTCAACACCCTCGGGGCGTTCCTCGCCGGCCTCGCGCTCGCCCTGGTCTTCTGCCTGGCCTCGGTCATCGCCCTGGCCGGCGCCGGACGCGAGCGCAGCAGGCGCGCGGAACTCCGCCATCTGCGCCGCCGGGCCCGTGCCGCCGAGACCGCCCCCGACACCGCCGCCACTGCCGGCACCACCACCCCCGCCGCCGGTGCCGCCAGGACCGAGGACGAGACGGTCACGACGCAGAAGACCCCCACGACGACCGCGCGCCGCCGGGGCATGCACCTGTTCGGACACTGAGCCACCCGGCGCGCGGCGCGTCCGCACGCCGGTACGTACGACGGACCGCCGGAGATGCCTGCCGGACCCGCTGCCGCCATTCTGGGAACGGGGCAGGACAAGGAGGCCGGTACGTGTCCACCACGAAGATCTGCTGTGTGGCGGGCGCCCCGTGCTGGGTCAGCCTGATGGCACGCGACCTGGACGTGGCGAAGGCGTTCTACGGACCGCTGCTCGGCTGGGAGTTCGAACCCGGGCCCTCGCGGTGGGGCGCGTACGAACGCGCGCTGGTGAACGGCACCGAGGTCGCCGGGATCGGGGCCATCGCCCGGGACTGGGAGACCTCGGTCAACTGGACCACGTACTTCGGGGTGGAGAGCGCCGACGCCACCGCCGCCGACATCCGCGACCGCGGGGGTACGGTGGCCGTCGGCCCGCTGGACTTCGACGCCGGCCGGCTGGCCCTGGTCGCCGACTCCATGGGCGCCTCCTTCGGCATCTGGGAGGGCGAGCAGGGCCCCGCCCGCAAGCTGCGGATGCCCGGCGCGCCCTCGTGGATCGAGCTGCGCACCCGCGACGCCTTCGCCGCCGCCATGTTCTACGGCGAGGTCTTCCACTGGGACCGGCGCGGCCCCCGCTACGTCGTGGAGTGGGAGAACGACCGCGTCGTCCTCTATGTCGACGGGCACAGCGTCGCGGGGATCCGTGGCGGGGGCGTCGAGGCCGCGGCCGACCCCAAGGTCCGGCCGCGGTGGCACGTCTTCTTCACCGTCGCCGACGTCGACGAGGCCGTCCGGCGCACCAAGGACCTCGGCGGCGAGGTGACCGGCGAACCCCTGGACAGCGCCTACGGCAGGGTCGCGGGCATCCGGGACCCGGAGGGCGGCCTGCTCTCCCTCGTGGCCGACCACCAGTAGCACGTGCCCGCCGCGTCCCATCGGATGAACCTCGCCCCGCCATCGCCCCGCCGGGTCGCGGACACCCCGGCGGGGCACTAGAGAAGCGGCCATGGAGTGGTTCACCGCACCCGACTACTGGCTGAGCCGCGTCGTCGTCCAGCGCGGCCTCGGGGTGCTCTACCTGGTGGCCTTCCTCGCCGCCGCCCTGCAGTTCCGCGCCCTGATCGGCGAACGCGGACTGCTGCCCGTCCCGCACTTCCTGCGGCGCGTGCCGTTCCGCCACGCGCCCAGCCTGTTCCACCTGCGCTACTCCGACCGGCTCTTCGCCGCCGTCGCATGGGGCGGGGCGGCCCTGTCCGCTGCGGTCGTGGCGGGCGCGGCGGACCTCGTGCCGCTGTGGGCCGCGATGCTGATCTGGGCGGCGCTGTGGCTGCTCTACCTGTCCATCGTCAACGTCGGCCAGACCTGGTACGCGTTCGGCTGGGAGTCCCTGCTGCTGGAGGCCGGCTTCCTGGCGGTGTTCCTCGGCAACGACGACACCGGGCCGCCCGTGCTCATCCTGTGGCTGATGCGCTGGCTGCTGTTTCGGGTCGAGTTCGGCGCCGGACTGATCAAGATGCGCGGCGACGCCTGCTGGCGCGATCTGACCTGCCTGTACTACCACCACGAGACGCAGCCCATGCCCGGCCCGCTCAGCTGGTTCTTCCACCACCTGCCGCGCGGAGTGCACCGCGCCGAGACCGCCGCCAACCACTTCGCCCAGCTGGTCGTGCCCGTCGTCCTGTTCACCCCGCAACCGGTGGCGGGCATCGCCGCGTGCGTCGTCATCGTCACCCAGCTGTGGCTGGTGCTCTCGGGCAACTTCGCGTGGCTGAACTGGCTGACGATCGTCCTCGCCGTCGCCGCGCTCGACGGCTCGTACCTCACCGCGCCGCCGCCCGCCGCGTCCGTCCCCCCGCCCGCCTGGTACGCGGTCCTGGTGATCGCCGCGACCGTCCTCGTCGCCGTCCTCAGCTACTGGCCGGCCCGCAACCTGCTCTCCCGCGGCCAGATGATGAACGTCTCCTTCAACCGGCTGCACCTGGTCAACTCCTACGGTGCCTTCGGCAGCGTCAACCGGATCCGGTTCGAGGTCGTCGTCGAGGGCACCGACGCCGCCGAACTCGGCCCCGACACGGTCTGGAAGGAGTACGGCTTCAAGGGCAAGCCCACCGACCGGCGCCGGCTGCCCCGCCAGTTCGCCCCGTACCATCTGCGCCTGGACTGGCTGATGTGGTTCGCCGGGATCTCCTCCGCCTACGCGTGGAGCTGGTTCATCCCGTTCGTCGGCAAGCTCCTGGAGAACGACCCCCGCACGCTCCGCCTCCTGCGCAGCAATCCCTTCCCGCACGCCCCGCCCACCTACGTCCGCGCCCGCCTCTACCACTACCGCTTCACCGACTGGCGCACCCTGCGCGCCACCGGTGCCTGGTGGGACCGCAGCCTGGTGCGCGAGTACCTCCCCCCGGTCGACCGCGACACCCTGCGACGCCACGGATAGCGAGCGCCGATCTCCCGGGGCCGGACGGGCACGGCCCTTCGTGACGACCGGCCCCGGGACAACTCCCCGGAGCCGTCCACGGGTTCCGGCCGCCCCCGCGCCGGGATCCGCACGGGGGCGACGGGCGCCGTCAGTCGCGCCAGGGCGTCGGACGGATCTCGAACCCGGTGAGGCCCTCCGGCTCCTCCTCGAAGACCTCCACGCGGTCCACGATGGACAGCGGCGAGCCCTCGTGCGCCCAGGCCACCATGGACTCCACGGCCTCTTCCGCGCCCTCGAAGACCGCCTCGACCGTTCGGTCCGGACGGTTGCGGACCCAGCCGCTCACACCGAGCCCGTCCGCCGTCACGCGGCAGGTGTCCCGGAAGTACACCCCCTGGACGTCGCCCGAGACCGCGACCCGCCGCCGGATCACGGCCACACCTGGCGGACGGCCTCGCCGAAGGCGTCGGCGTCCAGCACGGCCGCACCGCCGGGGTCGTTGTTGAAGTACACAAACACGTCGGAGTCCTCCGGCCAGGTGTCCGCGATGCGGTGTGCCCAGGTGGTCAGCGCCCGCGGACCGTAGCGGGGCCAAGGCCGGGCGATGCCCTCATGGAAGCGCACATAGCCCCAGTCCGCGGTGCGCCACAGCGGCGTCGCCGGCCGCGCCCGCCAGTCGGCCCAGCACAGCGCGGCGCCGCGGCGCTTCAGCACGGCGCGGATCTCGGGGGTCCACCACGTGGCGTGCCGGGGCTCGACGGCCACCCGCACACCGTCCGGGAAGCAGCGCAGGCACGCCTCCAGGACGCGGGCGTCCGCCCTCAGATTGGGCGGCAACTGGAGCAGCACCGGTCCCAGCCGGTCGCCGAGTCCCGCGGCGTGCGTCAGCAGCCGGCGCACGGGCTCCTCGGGATCGCGCAGCCGCTTCATGTGGGTCAGGTAGCGGCTGGCCTTGACCGCCATCACGAAGCCCTCGGGCGTGTGCTCCCGCCACGCGGCGAAGGTCTCCGGGGACGGCAGGCGGTAGAAGGCGTTGTTGCTCTCGACCGTCGCGAAGTGCCGGGCGTACTCCTCCAGCCACAGCCGCTGCGGGACGTCCGGCGGATACAGCACGCCACGCCAGTCCTTGTACTGCCACCCCGAGGTTCCCACGAGCACGGACATGGCGCGGTCCCCGCCGATTGATTGCCGGACACTGTTCAGGGTAGGTCGTAAGGAGTCCCGCATCTCCCGCTCGCGGGGGTGGAATCATGCACTTCACAGACCGCGCGGATGCCGGACGGCAGCTCGCGGAGCGGCTGCGGCATCTGGACTTCGACAATCCCATCGTGCTCGGCCTGCCGCGCGGCGGCGTGGTCGTCGCCTACGAGGTGGCACAGGCCCTGCACGCGCCCCTGGACGTGATCGTCGTCCGCAAGCTCGGCGTCCCCTACCACCGGGAACTGGGCTTCGGCGCCATCGGTGAGGGCGGCGCCAGAGTGCTCAGTGACGACATCGTCCAGATGAGCCATGTCTCCCACGCGGACATCGACGCCGTCGAGCACCGCGAGGAGGCCGAGCTGGCCCGGCAGGCGCACCGCTTCCGCGAGGGGCGCCCGCGCATCGCCCTGTCCGGCCGCACGGTGGTCGTCGTCGACGACGGCGTCGCCACCGGAGCCACCGCCCTGGCCGCCTGCGAGGTGGCCCGGGCCCAGGGCGCGGCCCGGGTCGTGCTCGCCGTCCCGGTGGCCTCGCCGCAGGCGATGCCCGCCCTGCGGCACGCGGCCGACGACGTGGTGTGCCTGTCGGCGCCGAGCGCCTTCTTCGCGGTGGGGGAGTGATACCACGACTTCTCCCAGACCGGCGACGACGAGGTCTCCGGGCTGCTGAAACAGGCCGCCGCCCGGGGACCGCGGAGCACCGAGGTGGAGCTCGCGGTGGGCGGCGAGACCGGTGCGCGGCTCGCCGGGACGCTGACCATGCCGGCCGACGCGCGAGCCCTGGTGATCTTCGCCCACGGCACCGGCAGCAGCCGGCACAGCCCTCGCAACCGGGCCGTGGCCGCCGCCCTCAACCAGGCCGGGCTCGGCACGCTCCTGTTCGACCTGCTCACCCCCGCCGAGGAGGCGGACCGGGCCAATGTCTTCGACATCGAGCTGCTGGCCACCCGCCTGGTCGACGTGACGGAGTGGGCCCTCCGGGAGAACCTGCCGGTCGGCTACTTCGGGGCCAGCACCGGCGCGGCCGCCGCGCTGTGGGCCGCCGCCGACCCCCGGGCCGCACCGTATGTCTCCTCGGTGGTCTCCCGGGGCGGCCGCCCCGATCTGGCGATGCCCAGGCTCGGCGGCGTACGGGCGCCGACCCTGCTGATCGTCGGCGGGCGCGACACCACCGTCCTGGAGCTGAACCGGCGTGCCCAGGAAGCCCT
Source organism: Streptomyces sp. NPDC026673 (assembly GCF_040638135.1). Taxonomy (NCBI): domain Bacteria; kingdom Bacillati; phylum Actinomycetota; class Actinomycetes; order Kitasatosporales; family Streptomycetaceae; genus Streptomyces; species Streptomyces sp. NPDC026673. The sequence goes on from NZ_JBEZXR010000006.1 coordinate 76,789, forward strand.
CACGTGCCCCAGCCTGCTGCACGTGGTGCCCGGCGCGACCCACCTGTTCGAGGAGCCCGGAGCGCTCGGCGAGGTGGCCCGCCTGGCGCGTGACTGGTTGGCCGGTCACCTCCCTGCGACGGCCGGTCCGTGACCGTACCCTGAGGTCAGGGGGCATGGAAGGGAGCAGGAGGATGCGCCGATGAGCAGCACGGTCACCATGCTGGACTCACTCCCGCCGGCCCACCGCAGGGCCTTCCTGGAGCACGCCAAGAAGGTGAGCTTCCCGCAGAGCTGGCGCATCTGCGACGAGGGCAGATTCGCCGACCGGTTCTGGGTCGTCGAGTCCGGTGCGGTCTCCATCGACATGGACGTGCCCGGCCGCGGCGCCGTCTCCGTGGAGACCCTGGGCCCGGGTGAACTCGTCGGCTGGTCCTGGCTGTTCCCTCCCTACCGGTGGCAGGTCGGCGCCCACGCGCTGGGCTCGGTGGGCGCGTACGAGTTCAGCGGGGCCGAGATCCGCGACCTGTGCCGGGAGAACCCGGTGCTGGGGCAGGCCATCGTGCTGGCCGCCGCCCAGACGATCGCCCAGCGGCTGGGATCGGCCCGGGCCAGGATGCTCGACATCTACGGCCCGCGTCTGCAGGAGCACTCCTGAAGGCACGGCCGACCCTCGGGGGTGCGCCCTGAGGGCCTTCGCCGGCCGTCGCGATCCGGCCATGTGCGCCGGACGCGGCACCTGACCGGCGTGCACCGGGGGCAACTGCCGGTGGCGCTCGGCACGGTCGTCCGGGCCCGCCTTCAGCCGGGCCGGCGCGGTGGTTGCGGCGGGAGGGCCGCCCCTGGGCGAGCGGCTCGATGCGCGTCGGGGTGTCCCGGGGCCGGGTCTCAGCTCACCCAGCTGTCCGCGGTGCCCCTCGTGCCCGCCGGCTGTCGCGATGCGGCCGTGTGCGCCGGACGCGGCACCTGACCGGCGTGCACCGGGGGCAACTGCCGGTGGCGCTCGGCACGGTCGTCCGGGCCCGCCTTCAGCCGGGCCGGGGCGGTGGTTGCGGCGGGAGGGCCGCCCCTGGGCGAGCGGCTCGATGCGCGTCGGGGTGTCCCGGGGCCGGGTCTCAGCTCACCCAGCTGTCCGCGGTGCCCCTCGTGCCCGCCGGGCGGCGGAACAGGGCCTCGCGTTCCGCGTCGTACAGGACGAACGACCGGTGCGTCCGCGCGGCGGGGCGTACCGCGACCACCTCCGACGCCCGGAAGCCGGGCCATGCGGGCCCCGTGTGGCCGGCACCCTCCGCCGCCTTCGGGACCGACAGCGGATCGCCGCTCGCGCAGCGCACCCGGGGCACGCCGCGGTCGTCGACCAGCACCGCGGTGCCCGCCTCCAGCACCGCCGCGAAGGAGGTGGCCGAGCCGTTGTCGAAGCCGTGGTCGGTGACCCGGGTGTCGGCGCGCAGCAGCGCGGGGGTCAGCGACTTCAGGTACCGCCCGATCCCGTCGGCGTCGATGCCCGCCACCCGGGCGAACGCGGCCGCCTTGGCCGGGGTCCCGGTCAGAAGATCGGTCTGCCCGCCGACGTCGCAGGCGGACTTGCCCTTGGTCCCGCCGTACAGCGCGCGTGTGGCGCCGGAGACGCTCGGCGCCCCGTAGGCGGCGGAGGGAGCGGGGCTCAGGCTGGGCGTCGGGGCGTTCGCGGGCGGAGACTCGCGGACCGTGCCCGAGGTGAAGGCGTCCGGGCCCGCTGCCTCCGCCGGCTGGAGCACGATCCGCGCCCGGCCGGGGGACGGGCTCCCCTCCGGGGCGGCGGTGCCGCCGCCCCCGCCGTCGCGTGTGGCCAGGAAGACGGCCAGCACGAGTACCGCGGCGCCCAGCGCCGCCAGAGCCGACAGCCCGGCGCTCGACTTCCACCACGGCCGGCGCGCGTGCGCGGGCTGACGAGGGTCGGGGCCGGGGCCGGGCGCGCCGGATGGTTCCTGGGGCGGAGGAGACGTCACTCCGCATTCTCCGTCCACGCGCCGCGAAGGCCGCAAGCCGGGATGTTCCGGACGGGCGGGCCGCGGCCGGGCTGCTTAGCCTGACACCGTGACCCGGCATCCGCCCTCCGCCCCGCACCCCGCCCCGGGGCTCACCCACGGCTGGCTGCACGCCCTGGCGGCGGTCGTGGCCGGGTACGCCGTCATGGTGGTCGTGGCGGCCCTGGGCCTCTGGCTCGCGGGGGCCTCGGGGCTGCCGCCGGGCGCCTTCCTCCCGGTCATCGCCGCCACCGTCGTCATGGCCCTCGGGGGCCGGGTCAGCCTGGAGGGCGGCGCGGGTGCCATCGCCCAGTCGGACGCGGCCGTGACCGTCGTGCCGCTCTCCGTCGCCCTCGCCGGGGCCCTCGTCACGGCCTACGTCGTCGTACGGCCGCTGCGCCGGCACGCGGTGGTGGCCGGCGACCGGCTGCTCTGGCTCTTCGTCCGGACGGCGCTGCTCTGGGCCCTGGCCACCCTGCTGATCGCCCTCGGCGCACGGCACACGTTCACCGTCTCCACGGGCGAGGACTTCCTCAACGACCTCGGCGAGCTGCTCGACATCACGCCGACCGTGGGCTTCCGCGCCGACATCCCGGTCACGGTCGTCGCGGGCCTGCTGTGGCTGGCGGTCGTCCTCCTGCTGGCCTTCGCCGTGTCACGGAGCGCGCCGCTGCCCTCCCGGCTGGTGCCCGTGCACACCGTCGTGCGGCCGGCCGCCCGCGCCATGGTGGGCGTCCTGCTGGCCTACGTGGTCGTCGGCGGCGTGATCGCGTTCGTCACCGCCTTCACCCGCGCGGAGCCCGCCAACAGCTTCGCGGTCGTCTTCCTCGGTCTGCCGAACGTGGTCTGGCTCGCCTTCGGACTCGGCATGGGCGCCTCGTGGCACGGCAGCGTGGAGGGGGCGCTCGGCGTGCCGATGCCCGAGGCGCTGGCAGCCGTGCTCCGCAGCGGGGGCGGTGACGTCACCCTCGACCTCGCCGCGCTCTCCGAGCGGGACGGCCGGGCGTGGTGGCTGGTGGCCGCCGCAGCGGTCGCCATGCTCGGCGCCGGCTGGGCGACCGCCCGCCGCGCCCCGCCGGGCACGGGGCACGTCCGCAACGCGGTCCACCTGGCCGTGGCGGCCGCGGTGGCCATGCTGCTGATCGGTGTGCTCACCCGCATCGACGCGCACTACGGTCTGTCGCTCTTCGGTATCGGCGACCCCTCCGACACCGGCGGCCTCGGTGGGTCGATCGTGCTGCTCCCCCACCTGCTCCCCGCCATCGGCATCGCGGCGCTGTGGGGTGTGGCGGCCGGTCTGCTGGGCAGCATGGCCGTGCACCTGCTGGCGCGGCGGCGCGCCGCGCCGCAGTCCGGGGGCGCCGGGCGCTGATCGCCCCGGCAGCGCGGCCGGGGCCGCCGGTCAGGGTTCGCCCGTCCAGGAGATGGGATGGGTCTCGGTCGGGGACGCGTCCCCGCCGCGCGACGGTCCCCTCGACGGCTCCGGCATCGGCTCCGGCATCGGTTCCGCCGCGGGTTCCGCGGGCGGCATCGCGGGCGGTTCCGAGGTGGCGTAGGTGGCCATGCGGGCACCGTCGCAGTAGCACCAGCGGTCGTGTTCGGCGTCGAAGAGCCACACCGACTCGCCGTCCACGACGGCGCCGATCCGCACCCCGGTCGTCGCCCGGTTGAAGGTCTCCAGGTCGATCCGGCCGGCCGCGAGGTCCTGCACCAGCGCCTGGTAGCCGTCCAGCGCCTCCACCAGCCGGCCCAGCAGCGGCCGGGCGTCCGCCGTCCGCGCCGGGGACCCGCCCACCGCCGGGGGCCCCTGCGGCACCGTGATGAGCAGCCGTCCGTCCACCCACGCGGACCAGCCGTTGGAGCACACGATCCGCGCCCAGTCGCCCCGGTGCTCGGTCACCCGCACCGGCAGCAGGGGGTCCAGCCCGGCGGAGGGGCTGGAGTCGTCCGGGGCCTGCCAGGTGGGCAGTCCGGTGGCCGGGGCGACATGGGTGGGGACGAACTCGGGCTCGTACATCAGCGCCTACCTCCGCATGACGGCCGGCTCCTGCCGCCTCAGCAACCTGGCGACGACGAGACCGAAGGCCGCCGACAGGACGACGAGCATGCCCATGTCCAGCAGCCACATCGAGGGCACGGACCGGAACAGCGGGTCGGAGGTCACGTTGCCGGGCGTGATGGCGTGCAGATCCAGCGTCGCCGCCATCGCCCCCAGCGCCCAGCGCGAGGGCACCAGCCAGGCCAGCTGCTCCAGACCCGGGACCCCGTGCAGGGGCAGCAGGGCACCGCAGAAGACGACCTGCACGATGGCGAGCAGCACCAGCAGCGGCATGGTCACCTCCTCCTTGCGCACCAGGGCCGAGATCAGCAGCCCGAGCATCATCGAGGTGAACGCCAGCAGCGCCACCGCCAGCGTGATCTCGGCCAGCGGCGGCATCAGCACCCCGCCGCCGCCCTGGGGTCTCAGACGTACGCCGATCAGGGCGACCATCGTCAGCAGTACCGCCTGCGCGATCGTGATCAGCCCCAGCACCACGACCTTGGACGCGAGGTACGCCGAGCGGGACAGTCCCACCGCCCGCTCCCGCTGGTAGATGACGCGTTCCTTGACCAGCTCGCGGACCGCGTTGGCGGCACCGGTCAGCACCGAGCCGACGCACAAGATCAGCAGCACGTTCAGCGCGTTGTTCCGGCCCAGCGATCCGCCCGCCAGGGCTCGCGCCATCCCGCCCATGACGAAGGGCAGGGCGATCATGATCGCCAGGAAGGTGCGGTCGGCGGCGAGCGACGCCGTGTAGCGGCGTACCAGCGTCCACAACTGGTCGCCCCAGCCCTGCGGCTTGGGCGGTTCGAGGGGTTCGAGGTCCGCCGGGGCGGCCGGTTCCGCGGGCTCCAGCGCCGCCGCCACGTACTCCTCGTAGAGCGGGGACGCCTCGTACTGGCCCGCCCAGTCGCGGTTCTCCTGGCTCTCGAACGCCTCGAAGGCTTCCGGCCACTGCCGGAAGCCGAAGAAGGGAAGGGTCTTCGAGGGCGGCCCGTAGTAGGCCATGCGCCCGCCGGGCGCCATCACCAGCAGGCGGTCGCAGACCTCCAGGCTCAGCACGCTGTGCGTCACCACGATGACCGTGCGCCCGTCGTCGGCCAGCTCGCGCAGCATCGTCATCACCGAACGGTCCATGCCCGGGTCCAGGCCCGAGGTCGGCTCGTCCAGGAAGAGCAGCGACGGTTTGGTCAGCAGCTCCAGAGCGACGCTGACCCGCTTGCGCTGGCCACCCGACAGCGTGTGGACCGGCTGCTTCACCCGGGCCTCCAGGCCCAGTTCGGCGATCACCTCGTCCACCCGGGCCTGCCGCTCCTCCTTGGCGGTGTCGCCGGGGAAGCGGAGTTCGGCGGCGTACGACAGGGCGCGCCCCACGGGCAGCTGCTGGTGCAGGATGTCGTCCTGCGGGACGAGGCCGATGCGTTGGCGGAGGTCCGGGTACTCCCGGTAGAGGTCGCGTCCGTCGTAGAGCACCGAGCCGCGGTCCGCGGGGCGCAGCCCGGTGAGCGCGTTCAGCAGCGTCGACTTGCCCGAGCCGCTCGGCCCGACCACCGCCAGCAGGCACTTCTCGCCGACGGGGAAGCTGATGTCGTCCAGCAGCACCTTGTCGCCGTCGTCCACCCGCACCGACAGGTCGCGGACGTTGAGCGAGACCTCGCCGATGTCGGTGAACTCCTGCAACGTGTCGCCGAGCAGCCGGAACACCGAGTGGCCGACGTCGATGATGTCGCCCTGGTGCACGACGGCCCGGTCGACGCGCTGGCCGTCCAGATAGGTGCCGTTGTGGCTGTGCAGGTCGATGATCTCGTAGCCGCCGTCGGGCAGCGACCGCAGCTCGGCGTGGTGCCGCGAGACCAGCAGGTCCGCGACGACCAGGTCGTTGTCGTCGGCGCGCCCGATGTGGATGGTGCGGTCCGGCAGCGTCCGCACCGACGTCGGCCGGCGGAAGGTGCCGGTCGCGGCGGGGGAGGCCATCGGCGGCGCCCGGTAGACGCCGGTGGGGGCCTCCGCGCTGCTCAGCCGGGCGCACGGTCCTTCCTCGGCGTGCCCGAATCGGATGACGCTGCCCGGGCCGACGCCCCACTGGCGGACCTGCCGGCCGCCGACGAAGGTGCCGTTGGTGCTCCCCACGTCCTGCAGCATCCAGCTGTCGCCGGCGGGCCGGATCACCGCGTGGTGCCAGGAGACCCGGGGGTCGTCGAGGACGACGTCGCCGTCGGGGTCGCGACCGACGTGGTAGGCCCGGCTCGGGACCAGGATCCGGGTGTCCCCGTCGGTCTCGAGCACGAGCTTGGGCGCGGTGGGCGCGGAACGGCGCTCGGCCACGCTTCGATCGTAGCCGCGGACCCGCCGCCCCGCCTGTCCCACCTGTCCCGCAACGGGCCGTCACATGGCCCTGAGGGACGGTGCCCGGGACCCTCACCAGTCGGTCGGCGCGTAGTCCTTGAGGAAGACACCGGACAGGTCCTCGCCCAGCTCGCCCCGGACGATCGGGTCGTAGACGCGGGCCGCGCCGTCGATCAGGTCGAGCGGTGCGTGGAAGCCCTCGTCGGCGAGGCGCATCTTCTCGGGGTGCGGGCGCTCGTCGGTGATCCAGCCGGTGTCGACACTGGTCATGAGGATGCCGTCGGTCTCCAGCATCTCCCGGGCGCTGGTACGGGTCAGCATGTTCAGCGCGGCCTTGGCCATGTTGGTGTGCGGGTGGCCGGGGCCCTTGTAGCCGCGGCTGAACTTGCCCTCCATGGCGGAGACGTTCACCACGTACTTGCGGCGTGCCGGCGAGGCCGCCATCGCCGGGCGCAACCTGCTGACCAGGATGAACGGCGCGGTCTCGTTGCACAGCTGCACTTCGAGCATCTCGACCGGGTCGACCTCGCCGACGGCACGGCTCCAGCTGTTCTCCGCGTCGAGGTCCGGGATCAGCCCGCCGGCGTCGATCGCGGTGCCCGCCTCGATCCGGGCGAGCGAGGCCGAGCCGCTGACCAGGGCCAGTTCCGTGACCTCCCGGGCGCGGGACGAAAGTTCCGCGCGCGGGGCGGGCAGGGCCGGCTGGGAGCCGCTGCCGAAGGCGCCGAAGACCTCCGAGGCGGGCAGCACGCCGGCCGGCATCGGCGCTGACTCGGCGGCCACCAGCTCCGCGTACGCGGCGGGGGAGCGGCGCACGGTCTGCGCCGCGTTGTTGATCAGGATGTCCAGCGGGCCCTCGGCGGCCACCGAGTCGGCGAGCGCCACCACCTGGGCAGGGTCGCGAAGGTCTATTCCGACGATCTTGAGGCGGTGGATCCACTCGTCACTGTCCGGCATCGCCTTGAAGCGCCGGATCGCGTCCGCGGGGAACCGCGTGGTGACGGTGGTGTGGGCGCCGTCACGCAGCAGCCGCAGCGCGATGTACATGCCGATCTTGGCCCGGCCGCCGGTGAGCAGGGCGCGTCGTCCGGTCAGATCGGTGCGCGCGTCGCGCCGCGCCCGGTTGAAGGCCGCGCACTCCCGGCACAGCTGGTGGTAGAAGGCGTCGACCTCGACGTAGCGCCCCTTGCACACGTAGCACGAGCGCGGCCGCTCCAGGATGCCGGCGATCTCACCGGTCACCGAGGCCGAGGGCAGCAGTCCCTGGGTCTCGTCGTCGATCCGCTCGGCGGAGCCGGTCGCGGTGGCCTCGGTGACGGCCTTGTCGTTGGCGGTCTTGGCGGCCCGGCGCTCCTGGCGACGGCGATGCTTCACGGTCCGGTAGATGCCGGCCGTGGCCTTGCGCACGGTGATCGCGTCGGGGTGGTCGATCGGCAGCTCGTCGAGCTCCCTCAGCACGTCGAGGCACAGTTCCAGACGTACCGGGTCGATGCCGGGGACGCCGTCCCAGGCCGTGGCCGTGCTCTGTTCGTTCTCGGTCGCCGTCATGCCCGCCGTCGTTCCCTGGATCGTGTGTTCCCGCTGGTTTCCTGCGGAACTCTACGGAGGGTGTGGCGCCCGGCCAAAACGGCGGCATGTGCCCGGGCCGTGCCCGGCGGCCGCCGCAGGGGCCCTGGAGGGGTTTAGGGCGGCGCCCGGGAGGTGGCCGGTGGGTGGCTGGAACGCTCACTCCAGGGGAGCGGTGGCCTCGCTCTCGTACTCGTAGTCCCATGGCTCGTCGGCCATGTGCTCCAGGCGCTTGTAGTACGCGGCGCTGTCGGGCCACGCCTGGTGCGCTCCGGCGTCCTGGACGCTGATGGCCAGCGGGTCGTACAGGATGCCCTCGGGGGGCTGCCGCCCGGATCCCAGGGGGATGCCGAGGGTGAGACCGTCCCCGGGACCGCCGTGGAGTCGGATCCTGGTGGTCATGGAGGTCACCTCCTGTATCCATGATCTCTCGCCGGGGGAGGTTTGGTGAAGAAGCCGCAGGGCGACCGGTCGCGGGCCGACAGTGCGTGAGAGATCCGTTACGTTACGCATCTCCGCCCGCGCCAACCCCGTGAGGAGCCCGCGTGCGCGAATTCAGTCTGCCCGCGCTGGTCCCGGCCACCCATGTCGGCGGTCTCGCCGACGTGGTCTTCGAGACCGCGGCGCAGGCCCCGGACGAGGTGCGGCTGGGCCGCAAGGAGGACGGCCGCTGGCGCGACGTGACCACGGCCGAGTTCCGGGACGAGGTGACGGCCCTGGCCAAGGGGCTCCTCGCGCACGGCGTGCGGTTCGGGGACCGGGTGGGGATCATGTCCCGCACCCGCTACGAATGGACGCTGTTCGACTTCGCGCTGTGGACCATCGGGGCGCAGCCGGTGCCCGTCTACCCGACCTCCTCCGCCGAGCAGCTGCGCTGGATCCTGCACGACACCGGCGCCGTCGGCTGCGTCCTGGAGCACGAGGACCACGCCATGACCCTGGGCTCCGTGATCGACCGGCTGCCCGCCGTCACCCGCGTGTGGCAGCTGGACTCCGGGGCCGTGAAACAGCTGGTGGCCGACGGCGAGCGGATCTCCGAGGACGTGGTCCACCGGCACCGGCTGGCGGTCACCCCCGAAGCCGTCGCCACCGTGATCTACACCTCGGGCACCACCGGGCGGCCGCGGGGATGCGTGCTCACGCACGGCAACTTCATGTGCCAGACCGACAACCTCATCGCCGGCTGGCGCCCGGTCTTCGACACCGGCGGCTCCGAGCAGCCGTCCGTGCTGCTCTTCCTCCCGCTGGCCCATGTCTTCGGCCGGATGATCCAGGTGGCGGCGGTGCGCGCGAGGGTGCGCCTGGGCCACCAGCCGGAGATGTCCGCCGCGGAACTGCTGCCCGATCTGGCCCTGTTCCGGCCGACCTTCCTGCTCGCCGTGCCGTACGTCTTCGAGAAGGTCTTCAACGCCGCGCGCGACAAGGCGGAGGAGGCCGGTCACCTCGGTGTGTTCGACAAGGCCGCCGACGTGGCGGTGCGCTTCGCCGAGGCCCGCGAGCGCCGTGCGCTGGGCACCGGGCCGGGCCCGAGCGCGGCGCTGCGCGTGCTGCACCGCTTCCACGACCGGCTGGTGTACGCGAAGGTCCGCGAGGCGCTGGGCGGGCGGGTCCGCAACGCGGTGAGCGGCGGCTCGACGATGGGGCGGCGGCTCGGGCTCTTCCTCGAGGGCGCGGGGGTCACGGTGTACGAGGGCTACGGACTCACCGAGTCGACCTCGGCGGCCACCGCCAATCCGCCCGGGCGGGTGCGCTACGGCACGGTCGGCCTTCCCGTGCCCGGGACGGAGGTGCGGATCTCCGAGGAGGGCGAGATCCTGCTGCGCGGCCCGGCCGTCTTCTCCGGTTACCTCGACGACCCCGAGGCCACGGCGCAGATCCTGCGCGACGGCTGGCTGTTCACCGGCGACCTGGGTTTCCTCGACGAGCACGGCTATCTGACGATCACCGGCCGCAAGAAGGAGATCATCGTCACCACCAGCGGCAAGAACCTCTCCCCGGCCGTCCTGGAGGAACGGGTCCGCGAGCATCCGCTGATCGAGCACTGCCTGGTCATCGGGAACGACCGGCCCTTCGTGACCGCCCTGGTGACCCTGGACACCGAGGCGACGACGCAGTGGCTGCGGCTGCGCGGCAAGGCCGAGGCCGGACTGCCGGAGCTGGTCCGCGACCCGGATCTGGAGGCCGAGGTACGGCGTGCGGTGTCGGCGGCCAACACACGGGTGTCGAAGGCGGAGTCGATCCGTTCGTTCCGTGTGCTGGCCGCCTCGTTCACCGAGGAGCGGGGGCTGGTCACCCCCTCCCGCAAGCTGCGGCGCCGGGCGGTCGAGGAGGCCTACGCGGCCGAGATCGACGCGATGTACCGGCGCTGAACGACGGTCACGGCTTGGGGAGCGGGCATCCCGGCAGGGTGAGGTCGAAACGGTTGCCCGTGGTCACGCACGCGGCGATCCCGTAGGTCTGCTCGGCGTAGTTGATGCCCTGGCGGACGGTGACCGTGCCGTTCGCGTCCACCTCGCAGGGGTTGTTGAGGGTGCAGCGTCCGCCGTCCTCGTTGCCCGTGTTGTTGACGGCGACGACCTTGCCGGTCGTGGTGTCGATGACCGGCGAACCCGAGGTGCCGCCGATGGTGTTGCACGAGGAGGTGTAACGGACGGAGTCCTTCCAGGTCCAGTCGCCCTCCTTGAGCAGGTGGACGAAGCCGTCGATGCTGCAGCTGTACGTGGTCTTCCAGTAGCCGGAGACCACCTTGATCGCCGTGCCCTGCACGGGGTGCGCGGCCGAGAGCTCCAGCGCGGAGATCCCGTACGAGGACTGGATCTGCGCGTAGGTGCGGCCCAGCTGGTAGACCGAGATGTCGGTGTCGGTCATGGTCGCGTACGCGAGCCTGGTGGCGCGCAGCGTGGCGACCGTACGGCCGGAGGCGTTCAGCAGGCCGAAGGAGCGCGTCGACGACTGGTTGACCACCACCTCGCCGGGGTCGAGGAAGCCGCTGGTGAGGCAGTGGCCGTTGGACAGCACCAAGGCGGGGTCGGTGGACGCGGAGTTCGGAAGCCGGATCAGCGATCCGGAGCAGTTGCTGAGCGACACCGTCCCGGCGAAGTCGACGACGGGGGCGGCCGTCCTCGCGTTCGGGGCCGCCGCGGTGTCCCGGCCGGCGGCCGAGGCCGGAGCGGCCGACAACCCGAGGGTCGCGACCGCGGCGAGGGCCGCAAGGGCAGCCGCCAAGGCTTCTTTGAGAGGTCGTTTCATGTGGGGGGTCCTCTCGAGACCGAAGTTCTTTCGGTTTTGGCATGGACATTGTTATGACTCGAGAGGGTGGTCACAAGAGGGCCCCGGCAGCGGCGGACCGCGCCCCGGCGGTGCCGGTGACGCGGTCCCGGAGCGGCGCCGCTCGCGGCCCGCCGTGTACGAAGTCCCCGCGGTCGCCCGGCCTTTCGGGACCGGATCCGGCGGCCCGGGAACCGCGGACTCAGCCGGGGAGGCCCGCGACCGGCCCGCCCGGCCGCGGGACGGGAGCGCCGATCCGCACGTCCGTCTCCCGCGGGTGGGAACCGGCCTGGGAAGGTACGGAGGCGCGCGCGGCGGCGGGAGCCACCGCGTACCGGGCGGCGCTCGCCAGGGCGCGCCGGTCCGGCAGCGAGCCCGCCGCGATCCTGGGGAGCATCGTCACCTCGGCGGTGAGACCGCGGGCCGCGACCACCCGGCGCACCGAGTCCATCAGGGTGTCCTCGCCGAGGAACGCCGCCGCGGTGCTGGGCCGCCCGTCGGCGTGCCGGTAGCGGATCAGCAGCGGCTGGACGTCGGCCCCGGCGTCCAGCGCTGCCTGGAACAGCGCCCGCCGGTACCGGCCTTCCTCACGGCCGCACCAGGTGCTGCCCTCCGGGAAGGCCACCACCGTCGCGCCCGAGCGCAGCGCCTCCGCGACCTCCGCCACCGTGTCCGGCAGCGAGCGGATCCGCTCCCGGTCGATGAAGATGGTGCGGCCGCGCACGCACAGCCGTCCGATCAGCGGCCAGTCGCGGATCTCCCGCTTGGCGACGTTGCGGCCCGGGAGGACGGCGGCGATCAGCACGATGTCCAGCCACGACACGTGGTTGGAGACCACCAGCAGGCCGCGGCCCGGCTCCCGCGGCGCAGGCTCGGGCAGCCGCACCCCGACGCCGAAGGCGGCCACCACGGAGCGGGTCCAGCGCCGGATCAGCCGCTCGCGTCCCGCCGGGCCGCACAGCGTCCCGAGCGGCACCGACAGCACGACGCCGATGAGCAGCACCACCACCGCGGCGGCGTACCGCAGCAGCCGCCGGGCCCGGCCCACGACCGGACCGTCGCCGGTCACGCACGCCTGCGGGGTGCAGGGCGCGACCGGCGACCACCATGCCGCGGCCATCTCACACCGACCCGAGCGAGCCCAGGGCACCGAAGTGGCGCAGGTAGCGTTCGTCGGTGCGCTCCAGCGAGAGCAGGATGAACAGGTCGGCGACGCCGAAGTCCGGGTCGTGGGCGGGCTCGCCGCACACCCAGGCGCCCAGCCGCAGATAGCCGCGGAGCAGCGCGGGCAGCGCGGTACGGGCCGGGCGGGCGATGCCCGCCGGGTCCCAGGGGCGGTGCGGGGAGACCCGGTACTCCTCGGGGGCCAGGTTCTTCGCGGAGACCCGGTCCCACACGCCGGCCGCCGTCGAGCCGCCGTCGGCCAGTTCCACCGAGCAGCAGCCGGCGAGCCAGTTGTGGCCGGTGGTCGCCATGTAGCGGGTGATGCCGCCCCACATCAGCGCGACGACGGCTCCGTCACGGTGGGCTGCGTGCACGCACGAGCGGCCCACCTCGACCATGTCGTGCTGGATCGGGGCGAGCCGCGTCAGGTCGAACTCGGACTCGGAGTAGGTGCGGCCGGCGCGGCGGGCGTTGGCGGGGGTGAGCAGCCGGTACGTGCCCACCACCTCGCCGGTCGCGTCCTCCTTCACCAGCAGGTGGTCGCAGTAGGCGTCGAGGGCGTCGATGTCCAGGCCCGGCTCGGGCGTGTCCAGCACGGCCCCCATCTCCCCGGCGAACACCTGGTGCCGCAGACGCTGTGCGGCCCGCACCTCGGCCTCGTCCTGGGCGAGACTCACCGAATAGCGGGGGCGGTCGGTCGGGGTGTCGACGACGGGCGCGAGTTCGTACGAAGCGGTCATGGCGCGATTCCCTGGTCAGGGGGACGGGGACACCCCTATCTGTCCCGTCGCGGCCTTGCCTTGGCGTGTCCTTGGCGGAGCGCGCAGATGTGGGCTCGCTGAAGTGCCGGTGCCGTGGGCGCGGATGCCGCCCGCTTCACCCGGAAAGCGCGCCCAGGCGGCCTTCGAGGAGCAGCAGGAGTTCGCCGAGGATCTCCGCCAGTTCCTCGCGGCGGCCCTCCGGGAGCCCCGTCAGCAGGCCCGTCTCGTAGGCGAGCTGCTCGGGCAGTACGCGGTCGACCAGGGCCAGCCCCTCCTCGGTCAGCCGCAGGTGCGAGACCCGGCGATCGCGGCCGTCCGGGCGGCGGGCGACCAGGCGGCGTTCCTCCAGCAGCTTGATCCGCTTGGTGACCGCGGCGCCCGAGGCGAAGGTCTCGCGGGCCAGTCGTCCCGGTGTCAGCTCGCCGCCGACCCGGCGCAGGGCGAGGAGGATGTCGTACTCCGGGCGGGTGAGTCCCTCGCGTCCCAGGGGCGTGTCGGTGACCTGCTGCAGCAGGGCGGCGCAGCGGTTCAGCCTGCCGATCACGGCGACGGGCCCGAAGTCCAGGTCCGGGTACACGTCCTGCCACTGGCGCAGCACCGTCGCGACGGCGTCCTCCACGCGGGATGTCCTTCCTCCGTACGCCGGCGGCTCCGGCGGCGTCCGCATGATCGTACGCGTCGTCACGCCGTGGTGACGGACCGGCCGCCCTGGCGGCGGCCCGCGAGCGTCAGGTGGCCGCGCTCCTCCGCCGCGGCGATCCGCCGCTCGGGCAGGGCCGGGCTCCGCCACTCTCCGGAGGCGGTGTCCGCGGCCTCGCGCAGTTCCAGGAGGGCGGCGGTGAGCCGGGCCCCACGGGCGACGGGGGCGGCGAGTTCGTCCTCCAGGCGCTCCAGGGCGGCGCCGACCCGGCGGCCCGCGTGGCGGTTCGGTACGGCGAAGCAGGCCAGCAGCCCGGCGGCGGCGCCGACGAGGGTGTCCAGCCAGCGATCGGCCACCAGTCGGCCCGTGGGCAGGGCACCCGCGAACTCGGTCATGATCATCGCCATGGGCGTCACGAAGGCGCTGGCGATCCAGTAGTTGCGCGCGATGGTCGCCTCGGCCGCGACGTTGCACACCAGCGCGGTCACGATGAGGGCCACGGCGCCGGTGGTCGTGAGCGGCACCAGGGCGGTGAACAGCAGCACCCCCAGGAGGTTGCCGAGCACGCGCTGCAGCGCGCGGTGCCACGACAGGGTGGTGTTGGCGGCGAAGACCGCCGCGGCGGTCACCACGGCCCAGTAGGGCCGGTCCACGCCCAGGGCCAGCGATCCCCATCCCCCGAGGGCGCTGCCCAGCAGGACGCGAAGCCCGAGCGGGAGCAGATGCCGCGGAGCGGGCCGGTGAGGCCGTCCCGCCCGGCCGGTCCGGGTTCCGGGGGAGGGTGCGGGGGTGCGCGCGGCGGGGTCGGGGCCGGGGGTGCGCGCGGCGGGGCCGGGGTCGGGCAGGGTGCGGGTACGGCGCAGGGCGCGGGCCCATTCGGTCAGCCGGGCGGCCTCGGCCGGGTCGGCGGCCTCGGCGCGCGCCAGCAGCCGCTCCAGGCCCGTCGCGTGGGCGGTCGTCCTCGCCGCGCGCAGGGTGTGCCGGGCGGCGTGCACGGCGGCGATGGCCTCGTGCCGGCTGCCGGCCGTGCCCCCGTTGGCCAACGCGCGGGCCCGGGCCTCCAGGGCCCGCGCGACGGCGGTGCGTTCGGGCACGTGGGGCCGCATCAGCACGGGGGCCATGCACACCAGCCAGGCGACGGCCCCGCCGAGCAGCACCAGTCCGGTGTGTGCGGGCACCTGCGCGGGGGACTGCGGGAGGAAGGCGGCGCTCGCCGCGACGAAGGTGAAGATCACGTTCCCGGGCGGGCCGATCCGCGTCGCGTCGCACACCACCTTGTGCGCGGCCGCGAGCAGGGCCGCCACCGCCACCCGGACCGCCGCCGACTCCGTCAGCGCGGCGGTGGTCAGCGCCACCCCGGTCCCGGCCGCCATGCCCAGGACGACCAGGGCGAGCGCCCGGGCCCGGGCCGCGAAGGGCAGCCCGTGCGCGTACAGGGCGCACAGTCCGCCTCCCGCGGCGTACGGCACCAGGTCCAGACGCCCGAGGGCCAGCAGGGTCACCTCGATCGCGCCCACGGCGACCACGACGCCGAGGGCCCGGTGGTGCCAGGCGTCCTGGACGGAGCGGAGCCGGAAGGCGCCGCGGACGGGCAGGGGGAAAGCGGACATGGAAAAAGCTTAGCAGGTGTTTTACTCGTAAAAGATCCGTGTGGCCCCGGACGACCGCGGTGGCCGGCCCCACTCCGGGACCGGCCACCGCGGAATCGTCCGGATCAGGCCGGGAAGGCCAGCGACAGCGCGAACCGGCCCTCGGGGTCGGTCCACCAGTGCCGCAGGGTGAGCCCGGCGGTGGACAGCTCGGCCCGCACGCCCTCCTCGCGGAACTTGGCGGACACCTCGGTGCGCATCTCCTCGCCGCGGCCGAAGTCCACGGTCAGGTCGAGCGCGGGGACCTTCACGGTCACGTCGGCGCGCGCCCGCAGCCGCATCTCGATCCACTCCTGCTCGCGGTCCCACACGGCGACGTGGTCGAAGTCGTCCGGATGGAAGTCCGCGCCGAGTTCGCGGTCGATCACCGACAGGACGTTCTTGTTGAAGGCCGCCGTGACGCCCTGCGCGTCGTCATAGGCCGCGACCAGCACCGCCTCGTCCTTCACCAGGTCGGTGCCGAGCAGCAGCGCGTCGCCCGGGGAGAGCAGGGCGCGGACCGAGGCCAGGAAACGGGCCCGCTCCCGGGGCAGCAGATTGCCGATCGTGCCGCCGAGGAACGCGACCAGGCGCGGGCCCGGGGTCTCGGGGAGGGACAGGCCGTGCTGGAAGTCGGCGACCAGCGCGTGCACGGTCAGGTCCCGGTGGTCGGCGAGCAGCGCCTCGCCGGCGCCTCTGAGCGCGGACTCGCTGACGTCGATCGGCACATACGTCAGCGGTGCGCCCAGCGCCCCGATCAGCAGCCGGGTCTTCTCCGAGGAACCGGAACCCAGCTCGACGAGCGTGCGGGCGCCGGTCGCCTTGGCGATCTCCGGTGCCCTCGCGAGCAGGATCTCCCGCTCGGCGCGGGTCGGGTAGTACTCGGGCAGCCGCGTGATCTCCTCGAACAGCTCGCTGCCGCGGGCGTCGTAGAACCACTTGGGCGGCAGCTGCTTGGGAGTGCGGGTCAGCCCGTACGCGACGTCGGCGCGCAGCGCGGCCGCGGTGGCGTCGGCGGGCAGGGTGCGGGTGAGGGTGAACGGGCTCACAGGTGCGGCTCCTTGAGCGGTATCAGCAGGACCTCGGTGGGATCGCCGTAGAGCAGGTGGCGGTCGGGGACCTCGGTCCAGCGCGGACTGTCGTCGTACGGCTCGGAGGCCACGACGAGAGAGCGGCCGGGCGTCTCCAGGTAGAAGAGCGTGTCGCCCCATGCGGTGGCGGCGATCGCGCGGCCGTCGGTCAGCAGGAAGTTGAGCCGTGAGTCGGGGGTCAGCGCGGCGAGTCGGCCGACGGTGTCGGCGAGCGCCTCGTCCGCGGGGGCCCCGGCGCGCAGCCGGTGCAGGGTCAGCGCCCAGGCCAGCGCCGAGTCGCAGCGCGCCTCCAGGGTGAGCAGCTCCTCCGGCGGCAGGGCGCGGGCGGCCTCGGCGACCGAGTGCGGCCAGCCGCGCAGCGCTCCGTTGTGGCTGAACAGCCACCGGCCGGCGGTGTACGGGGCCGCCGCGGACTCGTCCGCGGCCGACCCCTCCGTGATGTCGCGGACGGCGCCGAGCAGCGCGCCGGAGCGCGTCACCCGGCACACGTCCGCGAACGACGGATCGTCCCAGATCGGCCCGGAGCGCCGATAGCGCGCCGGCAGCGGGTCGTCGTCCGCGTACCAGCCCAGGCCGAAGCCGTCGGCGTTGACCGTGCCGTACTTCTGCCGGCGCGGCGCCCACGACTGGCGGTAGAGCGAGTGCGGCGGGTCGATGACGAGCTCGCGGAGCGCGACGGGCGGACCGACGTACGCGAGGTGCCGGCACATCAGCCGTCCCCCCGTCTTCCCGGGGCGCTCACACCTGCTCCGGACGGGCGTCGCGGGCGGTGCGGAAACCGGAGAAGATCTGCCGCCGGATCGGGTAGTCCCAGTTGCGGAACGTACCCCGGCAGGCCACCTGGTCCACGGCGAAGGAACCGCCGCGCAGCACCTTGTGGTCGGGGCCGAAGAAGACCTCCGAGTACTCCTTGTACGGGAACGGGGCGAAGCCCGGGTAGGGCAGGAAGTCGCTCGCCGTCCACTCCCACACGTCGCCGACCAGCTGCCGTACACCCAGCGGCGAGGCACCGGCCGGGTAGCTGCCCACCGGGGCCGGCTGGAGGTGCCGCTGCCCCAGGTTGGCGTGCTCGTGGCCGGGATCGGCGTCACCCCACGGGTAGCGGCGGGAGCGGCCGGTCGCGGGGTCGTGGCGCGCCGCCTTCTCCCACTCGGTCTCCGTGGGCAGGCGGCGCCCGGCCCAGCGGGCGTAGGCGTCGGCCTCGTACCAGCACACGTGGAGCACGGGCTCGTCCCGCGGTACCGGCTCGGTCGCCCCGAAGCGGCGGCGCAGCCACACGCCGCCCTCGTGACGCCAGAACAGCGGAGCGAACAGGCCGTGTTCACGGACATGTGCCCAGCCGGCCGGCGTCCACCAGCGCTCGTCCTCGTAGCCGCCGTCCTCGAGGAAGGCGATGTACGCGCCGTTGCTCACCGGCACCGTGTCGATGAAGAACGGCGCCACCTCGCGGGTGTGCGCCGGCCGTTCGTTGTCCAGCGCCCACGGCTCGGCCGAGGTGCCCATGGTGAACGGGCCGCCGGGCACCAGGACCTCGGCCGGCAGCAGGGCCGTGTCCGCGGGTGCCGCCGGCGGCGGGGGAGCGGTCAGGACGGCGGGGCCGTGCCGCAGCTGATGGGTGATCAACATGGTCTCGTCGTGCTGCTGTTCGTGCTGGGCGATCATGCCGAAGGCGAAGGCCGCGTCGGTCAGCGGGCTGCCGTGCAGCGGGGCGCGCTCCAGGATGTCCAGCACCCGGCCGCGCACGTCGGCGGCGTAGGCGTGGGCCTCCGCCGGCGGCAGCAGCGGCAGCGTGGGCCGCTCCGAGCGCGGGTGCTCGAAGGCGTCGTAGATCGGGTCGATGTCGGGGCGCAGGGCCTCACGGCCGCCGACGTTCCGCAGCAGCCACTGCTCCTCCTGGTTGCCGATGTGGGCCAGGTCCCAGACCAGCGGGGACATCAACGGGGAGTGCTGGGCCGTGAGTTCGCTGTCGTCGACGCAGGTGGTGAGCGCCCGGGTGCGGTCACGTGCCGTGGTGAGGGCCGCCAGTGCCCGCCGGCGCAGGGCTTCGGGGTCGAGCGCGGGTGCGGTCACGAGCGGCTCTCCTTGCGTAGGAAGTCGTCGAGCAGGTCGTCGGCGGGACACCGGCCGCGCAGGACGTAGCGCTCGGTGAACTCGGCCACCGCCTGCTGTACGGCCTCGTCGGCCCCGAGCCGCGGCAGGGCCTCCCGGGCCGCGGCGAAGCAGGTCACGGCGGTGGCGCGCAGCTCCGGGTCGGCCAGGCCGTGCCGCGCGGCGCGCCGCCACAGCGGGTTGCGCGGCGCCGGGTGCTGCCCGGCCGTGTCGGCGAGCGGCTTCACCGCCCGGTACGCGACCTCGGATGCGGCGGCGTCGTCGAACAGCGCCGCGGCCACGGCCAGCGGCACGACCCAGCCGTCCCGGCCCGACTGCGCGTCGATCATGCGCAGCTCCAGGTAGCCGCGCGGCCGCACCGGCGGGAAGAGCGTCGAGAGGTGGTAGTCCAGGTCGGCGACGGTCGGGCGCCGGTACGCACTGTCGCGGATCCAGTCACGGAAGGTCAGCCCGTCGGGCACCGTCCACGGTCCCTCGTCGCCGCGGATGCACAGCACCGGGGCGTCCAGGGCATAGGCGGTCCACGCCGTGCGCGGATCCGTTCCCAGGGGCGGGGCCAGGGTGCGTCCCGGGTCCAGCGCGGCCCACACCGCCTGCCGGGTGGACCGCCAGCCGGTGGGTCGGCCGCCGCTGAGCGGCGAGTTGGCGAACGCGGCCACCAGGACCGCGCCCAGCAGATGCGCGAGCACCCAGCGCCTGCCGAGCCCGAAGGGGCCCGGTTCGGCCGTGCCCGAGTCCAGGCAGACCTGGACGGACGCGGTGGAGCACATCATGGCGCGGCCCGCGGGGCTCGAGCGGTCGAAGTACATCTCCATGGCGGCGTAGCGGGGCTCGTTCAGCAACCGCCGGGGGCGCCGCCACGGATCGTGGCCGTGCCCGGCCAGCGCCAGGCCCTCCTGGCGGAGTCTGCGGCGTACGGAGTGGAGATCGGCGGCCGCGGCGTTGACGCACGCGGTAAGTGACGCGGCGGGCAGCGAGCTGAGCTCAAGCTGGCCGCCGGGCTCGGTGGTGAGCCGGGAGCGGAGGTACAGGGTGCGCAGTCCGGCGACGGCGGCGCCGAGTCGCGCGGGGCCCACCGGGCGGGCCGGGTCGTGCGGATCGTGGAGGAGCCATTCCAGTTCCACGCCTATGCGGCGGGGCGGGCCGGTTTTGAAACAGATGCCCTGGATATGGTCCTCCGCCGCTGTCTCGGTGATCGGTTCGGATGTCTCCATCCGCTGGCTGGTGCCGGGCATGGCCGGGACCTCCCGTCGAAGGCGGCGTTCCGTGTCCGCCCGGCCGGAGCCGCGCGGTGTCCGTACCACCTAAGCCCTTCGGTGCGGGGTGCTCAAGAGCGCCCCGGACGAACGGCCGAGGGACGGCAGGTGACGCCCGTGTCGATGGCGGCCCCTGCCGTCCGGTCCGAATCAAGAGTGGACCGGTCCCCGGCAACCCGCATCTCCAGGGGGCGTTGCCGCAGGTCAGGGGGAGGGACGCCGGAACCTCCCCGGCGGTCTTCCGGTCGGCGGCGGCGCGCACCGGCGCCGCGGCCGGGACGGCCGCCTCACCCCCGGGCAGCGCCGCCGCGAGCTCCGCGGCCGTGCGCGGCCCCGCTCCGGGTGCGCCAAGCCGATCACGTCGCATTGTGTGCGCCTTACCGGACGGACCCACACCAAACCGGTCCGGCCGGTGCGGCAGGTCTGCGGCGGCGCCCTTCCGCGGGCCGATTCCGCTCAGCGGTCCAGGAGGGCCGCGCGCCCCTGTGCGCGGTAGCGGTCGAGCAGGGCGGTCCGGTCGGCGGCGGTGAAGCGGCGGTACGCCGTGCCGCAGGGACCGTCGTCCGGTGCGGACCACCAGACGGGGTCGGGACAGCGGAAGCCTTCGCGGCGGAGCGCCGCGCGCCGCACCTTGTTGGTGGCGGTGACCGGCATGCGCGGCACGACCCGTACGAAGCGCGGGGCCGACTTCGTGCCGAGGTCGGGCTGCGCGGCCAGGAAGGCGGCGAAGGCGGCGGGGTCGAAGCGGCCGCCCTCGCGGGGCGCGAGGGCGGCCATCACCTGGTCGCCCGAGACGGGGTCGGGGACGGCGTACACCGCGACGGCCGCCGCGGCCGGGAAGCGGGCCAGTACGTTCTCGATGACGGCGGCGGCGAGGTTCTCGCCGTCCACGCGCAGCCGGTCGTCGGCGCGGCCCGCGAAGTGGAACCAGCCCTCCGTGTCGCGGAAGAACAGGTCACCGGTCCAGTACCAGCCGTCCCGGGTGCGGGCGGCCACCGCCTCCGGGTTGCGCCAGTAGCCCTCGAAGCGCGATCGGCCGCGGTTGACCAGCTCGCCGATCGCCTCGTCGCCGTTGAGCAGCCTGCCGGCCGTGTCGAGGACCGCGCGGGGCCGTTCGGCGCCGGTCCGGGGGTCCACGACGGCCAGGTCGGCGCCGGGTGCCGCGCGCCCGACCGCGCCGGGCGGTGTCCCGGGGGAGCGCTGGATGGCGGCCCCGCCCTCGGAGGAGCCGTACCCCTCGGTGAGGGGGACTCCGAAGCGCTCCGCGAAGCGGGCCGCGTCCACGGCGCCCGCCTCGGTGCCGAAGCCCCGGCGCAGCCGGTGGTCGCGGTCGTCGGGCCGTTCGGGAGTGGCGAGCAGATACTGCACGGCCCGCCCGACGTAGGTGAAGTAGGTGGCTCCGTAGGACCGCACGTCCGGCAGGAAGCGGGAGGCGGAGAACGTCCGGCGGAGCGCGACCGCGCCGCCGCCGGCGAGGGCGGGGGCCCAGCCGGCGATCACGGCGTTGCCGTGGAAGAGCGGCATGCAGAGGTAGTGGACGTCCTCCGGTCCGAGGCCGAGGAAGCCGCTCAGCGACGCGCCCGCGTCGGCCAGCCGCCCCTGGGAGACGATCACGGCCTTGGGCGCGCCGGTCGAGCCCGACGTGAAGTAGAGCAGCAGCCGGGACTCCGGCCGTATCCGCCCGGAGCGCGCCGGCGGACCGGAGCACTCGTACGGACGCAGCAGGGCCGGGTACGCGGGGTCGTCGACCACGAGGATCCGTTTCCGGGGCAGACCGAGCGGCAGTCCGTCCAGCGACGGAAGATGCGCGCGCTCGGTGACGAGCAGCGCGCACTCGGTGTGCGTGATGTCCCGGGCGAGTTCCGCGCCCCGCCGGGTCGGGTTGACCCCCACCACGGCGGCCCCGGCGCACGCGGCGGCGCCGAGCCACAGCGGGAACTCCGGGACGTTGCCCAGGAGCACACCCACGTGCGGCTCGGCGCCGCGCGGCAGCAGGTCGGTCAGGAGCGCGGCGCGGGCGGCGGAGGCCGCCGCGACGTCATGACGGCTGAGTCTGCGCTCCCCGTAGAGCAGGCCCGGGCGCCGATCGCCCCACTGGCCCTCGACGAGCTCCGCTATGGTGCGGCCCATGAGCCCGCACCATAGCTGACGCCACGTCAGATGTCAGGCCTTCGGGGCCTCCTGGCCCTCGGCGATGGACTTGCGGACCTCGTCCATGTCCAGGTCGCGGGCCTGCTTGATCAGGTCCTCGAACGCGGGCGCGGGCAGCGCGCCGGGCTGGGAGAAGATGGCCACCTTGTCGCGGATGATCATCAGCGTCGGGATGGACTGGATCTGGAACGCGGCGGCCAGCTCGGGCTGCGCCTCCGTGTCGACCTTGCCGAACACGAGGTCGGTGTTCTTCTCCGCGGCCGCCTCGTACACGGGGGCGAACATCCGGCACGGGCCGCACCAGGACGCCCAGAAGTCGATCAGGACGAAGTCGTTGTTGCCCACGACCTCGTCGAAGTTGTCCTTGGTGAGCTCAACAGTGCTCATGCTTCCCTTACCTGCTTCCGGGTGCCGTCGGTCGGGACCCACTGACCGTAACCGAGGGCAGCGCTGCGCTATTCCGAACGCCGTCCCCCGGCGCGTCCGCCCGCGGCCCCTCCCCGGACAGGGATGCCGGGAGCGGATCGGGGCCCGATGCTGGAGAGGGCGGGGCCTTCCGTCGCCCCGCCACCGCAGGCGCGGTGCCGGCACTCCGACGGGAGCGAGCGACGATGGCGACGATGCACGCCGTACGGGCCCATGAGCGCGGCGGCCCCGAGCGGCTCCGCTACGAGACGGCGCCCCGCCCCGAGCCGGCGGCGGGCGAGGCGCTGGTGGCCGTCCGGGCCGCCTCCGTGACCGCCGGCGAGCTGGACTGGGACGCGACCTGGACCGACAGCTTCGACGGCTCGGGCCACGACCGCACCCCCACCATCCCCTCGCACGAGGTGTCCGGCGTGGTCACCGCGGTCGGCCCCGGGGTCACCACCCCCAGGGTCGGGGACGCCGTCTACGCGCTGATCCCCTTCGTCCACGACGGCGCCGCCGCCGAGTTCGTCACCCTCCCCGCGGACATCCTGGCCGCCAAGCCCCGGCGCCTCGACCACGACACGGCCGCCTCGGTGCCGCTCGCGGCGCTCACCGTCTGGCAGGCGCTGGCCCGGCACGCCGGGGTCACCCCCGGCCGGCACGTCCTCGTCCACGGGGCGGCGGGCGGCGTAGGGTCCTTCGCCGTCCAGATCGCCGCCGCACTGGGTGCGAAGGTCACCGCGACCGCCTCGGCGCGCGACGCCGCCTTCGTCACCGGACTGGGCGCCGAACGCGTCATCGACTACGCCGGCAGCCGCTTCGAGGACGAGGTGTCGGATGTCGACGTCGTCTTCGACGGCGTCGGGGGCGACACGCAGAACCGCTCCTGGTCCGTGCTGCGCCCCGGCGGGATGCTGGTCAGCATCGTCTCCCCGCCCGATCCGGAGATCGCCCGCGCGCACGGCGCCCGCGGTCTCTTCTTCGTCGTCGAGCCGGACCGGACGGGTCTGGAAGCGGTCTCCCGGCTCATCGACAGCGGCAAGCTGATGCCGAAGGTCGACCGGGTGGTCCCGCTCACCGAGACCCGCGCCGCCTATGAGGCGCTGGAGCGCGAGCACCGCCGCGGCAAGGTCGTCATCCACGTCGCCGACGAGGCGTGAGCCCTGATCCCGGAAGCGGGCGCGCCCCTACGGGACGACCGTCACCGGCCAGCGGCCCGCCTTGACCAGCCGCACCGCGACCGAGCCGACGATCCGGTGCCCGGCCTTCTCGGAGGCGCCGACGACCACCGCGTCGGCCTTGAGCTCGTCGGCCGCCTTGGACAGGCCCCCGAAGGGGTCGCCGGTGAAGGTGTGGAACTCCCAGCGCAAGGGGGAGACGACCTGGAAGCGCTTGGTGGCCTTCTCTATCTCCGACTTGAGCTGATCGGCGATCTCGGCGGTCGCCTCCGCGACCGGCGCGCCGAACGCCGCCCCCGCCGCCAGGACGGGCTGGACGTAGACGATCGCGAGGAGCGCGTTCTGGCGCCGCGCCAGCCCTGCCGCGTAGGCGACGGCACGCCACGACGACTCCGAACCGTCCAGTCCGGCGGCGATCACCTTCGGACCGTCCGTGCCCCGCTCGAAAGCCGTCTTGTCGCTCACGTTCCGAGCCTACTGGCGCGGCTGCCTGGCGCGCCGCACCGGGCGGGGGGAATCCGCGGTCGTGGCCAGGTGGCCGCCGACCAGGCGCTGCAGCGCGGAGGCGAACACCGCCCGCTCGCCCTCGGGGAGGGCCTCCAGCGCGTCACCGTGCACGCGTGCCGTGATCGCCCCGCCCCGGGCGGCCAGCTCCCGGCCCGCGTCGGTGACGGTGATGATCCGGGCCCGGCGGTCCGTGGGGCACGGCCGCCGTTCGGCGAGTCCGGCCCGCTCCAGCTCGTCCATGGTGACCACCATCGTGGTTTTGTCCTGCTGGGAGAGCTCGGCGAGTTGAGCCTGCGTCAGCTCCCCGGGGAGCGCGTGCAGCAGCACGCAGTAGCCGCGCGGGGTGAGGCCGATCTCGGCCAGCGCGGCCGCCATCCGGTTGGTCATCGCGTGGCTGGCGTGCTGCAGCAGTCCCGTGAGGTCGGGCGCGGCGGGCAAAGGTGCCGTGGAGCTCATGTTCCGAGCCTAGCAAACAAGTTCGTTACGGGATTATCAGTGCCGCGAATTGTTCGACCGGTAAATCGCTCGGCCGCGCGGGCGGTGCTGCCTAGCATGGGACGGCATGAACCTCCCGACGCGTCACCACGACGTCCCCGGCAAGCCCTCCCTCGACGGGCTCGAAGCGAAATGGTCGCTGCGCTGGGACGAGTCGGGTGTACACCGCTTCGACCGGTCGAGGCCGCGCGAGGACATCTTCTCCATCGACACCCCGCCGCCCACGGCCAGTGGATCGCTGCACGTCGGCCATGTCTTCTCGTACACGCACACCGACACCGTCGCCCGCTACCGGCGCATGCGCGGGCAGACCGTCTTCTACCCGATGGGCTGGGACGACAACGGCCTGCCCACCGAGCGCCGGGTCCAGAACCACTACGGCGTCACCTGCGACCCCTCGCTCCCGTACGACCCGGCCTTCACCCCGCCGGAGCGCCCCGGCGCACGTCACCTGCCCATCTCCCGGCGGAACTTCATCGAACTGTGCGAGGCCCTCACCGCCGAGGACGAGAAGGCCTTCGAGGAGTTGTGGCGCCGCCTCGGCCTCTCCGTCGACTGGACGCTCACCTACCAGACCGTCGACGCCCGCTCGCGCGCCGCCTCGCAGCGCGCCTTCCTGCGCAATCTGGCGCGCGGCGAGGCCTACACGGCCGAGGCGCCCACCCTGTGGGACACCACCTTCCGCACCGCCGTCGCCCAGGCCGAACTGGAGGACCGCGAACGGCCCGGCGCCTACCACCGGCTCGCCTTCCACCGCCCGGACGGCGGCCGGGTCCTCGTCGCCACCACCCGGCCCGAACTCCTCCCCGCCTGCGTCGCCCTGGTCGCGCACCCCGACGACGAGCGCTACCGGGAGCTGATCGGCACCACCGTCACGACCCCGGTCTTCGGCGTCGAGGTCCCCGTTCACGCCCACCGGCTGGCCGACCCGGACAAGGGCACCGGCATCGCCATGATCTGCACCTTCGGCGACACGACCGACGTCACCTGGTGGCGTGAACTCCGGCTGCCCACCCGCCCGGTGGTCGGCCGCGACGGGCGCTTCCTGCCCGCGCCGCCGGCCGCCCTGGAGACGGCCGCGGCCCGCGCCGCCTACGCGAGGCTGGCCGGCGCCACCGCGCACACCGGCCGCGAGCGGCTGGTCGCGATGCTGCGCGAGAGCGGCGACCTGGACGGCGAACCCGAAGCGGTCGTCCACGCCGTCAAGTTCTTCGAGAAGGGCGACCGGCCGCTGGAGATCGTCACCACCCGCCAGTGGTATCTGCGCAACGGCGGCCGCGACGAGGCCCTGCGCCGCCGGCTGCTGGAGCGGGGCCGCGAACTGCAATGGCACCCCGAGCACATGCGGGTCCGGTACGAGAGCTGGGTCGAAGGCCTCAACGGCGACTGGCTGATCAGCCGCCAGCGCTTCTTCGGCGTCCCCGTCCCGGTCTGGTACCCGCTCGACGACTCGGGCGAGCCTGTCCACGACAAGCCGCTGCTCCCCGACGCGTCGGCGCTGCCCGTCGACCCCGGCAGCGACGTCCCCGACGGCTACCGGGAGGAGCAGCGCGGCGTCCCCGGCGGCTTCACCGGCGACCCGGACGTCATGGACACCTGGGCGACCTCCTCGCTCACCCCGCAGATCGCCGCCGGATGGGGCACGGACGAGGAGTTGTTCGCCAAGGTCTTCCCGATGGACCTGCGGCCGCAGGCCCACGAGATCATCCGGACCTGGCTGTTCGGCAGCATCGTCCGCGCCCACAGCGAGCAGGACGTCCTGCCGTGGCGGCACGCCGCGATCTCGGGCTGGATCCTCGACCCGGACCGCAAGAAGATGTCCAAGTCGCGGGGCAAGGCCGTCACCCCGGGCGACCTCCTGGAGCAGCACGGCTCCGACGCCGTCCGCTACTGGGCGGCCGGCGCCCGGCCCGGTACGGACACCGCCTTCGACACCGGGCAGATGAAGATCGGCCGGCGCCTCGCGATCAAGATCCTCAACGTCGGCCGCTTCGTGCTCACCTCCGGCGCGGTCGCCGACGGCGGCGCCGCGGCGGTCACCGCGCCGCTGGACCGCGCCCTGCTGGCCGGGCTCGCCGCGACGGTCCGCGCCGCCACGGACGCCCTGGAGGGCTTCGACCACGCCCGGGCCCTGGAAGCCGTGGAGTCCTTCTTCTGGGACTTCTGCGACGACTACGTCGAGCTGGTCAAGGCCCGCGCGTACGACGGCGACCCCTCGGCCCTCGCGACGCTGGCCACCGCCCTGTCCGTCCTGCTGCGGCTGTTCGCGCCCTTCCTTCCCTTCGCCACGGAGGAGGTCTGGTCGTGGTGGCAGGACGGTTCCGTCCACCGGGCCGACTGGCCCTCCGCGGAGACGCTGGACGCCCTGGCGGGCGACGGCGATCCGCGCGTCCTGGACGCCGCCCGGGACGCGATCACCGCGGTCCGCAGGGCCAAGTCCGAGGCCCGGCTGTCGATGCGGGCGGACGTCGAGCGGCTCGTCGTCACCGGCCCTGCGGAGGCGCTGGCCCGCCTCGCCCTGGCCGAGGACGACATCCGTGCCGCGGCCCGCGCGCTGGCGGTGGAGCGGGTCACGGCGGGCGGTGACGAGCTGTCGTTCGAGGTGCGCCTCCCGGAGGCGCCCTGACCGATTCGTTGCTGTTGGCCTGGTGGGTGGGGGGCCTGCCGGTGGGTGGGTGCGGGTTCGTCTCGCTCCCTTCGGTCGCAAGGCGGCGGGCTGCGGATGGGAGGGTGGGTGCGGGGCCCTCGTGGCGGTGTGCGGGTGGGTGCGTGGCGGGTGTTCAGGCACCGGAGCGGGTTGCCTTTCCGGCGCCTGGGGTCTCGTTGCCGTCCGCGGGTATAGATGGCCGCTTCCCCGCCATCGGTGGGTGGTGGGCGCGCCCGCCGTGACCGGCGTCTGCGGCTGATTCGAGGTGCTGTCGAGCCGTTGACGGGAGATCGGGCTCTCTTTCGCCGATATGTTCGGCGGAACAGAGCCCGTTCTTTGAGCGGGGGGACATCGGGCTCGCTTTCGCCGACATAGTCGGCGGAACGGAGCCCGATCTCGGAAATCCACCCGCCGAGCCCGTCGTCGGCCGGGGAAGCACCCGCAGACGCGGGTTACGGCGGGCGCGCCACCCACGAAGGGTGGGCGTGGCAACCAGCCATCTCTACCCGCGGACGGAAACGAGACCCCAGGCGCCGGAAAGGCACCCCGCTCCGGCGCCTGAACGCCCGCCGACCACCGGCCCGCACACTGCCGACGGCCCGACGCCGCCCACCCTCCCATCCGCAGCCCGCCGCTTTGCGACCGGAGGGAGCGAGACGGCGGGACAGCCGAACCACCGGCAGCACCCCCCCACCACCCCGCACGGAGCACCTACGGCATCGGCACCGGCTGCGGTGGGCGCGGCCCCACATAGAGGCCGCTCGGGCGCATGCGCAGCGGAGGCTCCCCGTACTCCTCTAGGGCGTGGGCGATCCAGCCCGCGGTCCTGGCGACGGAGAAGATCGTCTCGCCGGCCTCCGGGAGCATGCCCGCGGAGACGGAGAGCACCGCCAAAGCAAGGTCGACGTTGGCGTGGAGCGGGGTGTGACGGGCCGTCGTCCCGGCCACCTCGCGGGCGGCGGCCAGGGCCGGCGCCGCGTACGGGACGTCCTCGAGCAGCCGGAAGAGCATCACCGCGCGCGGATCCTCGGCCGCGTAGAGGCGGTGGCCGAGGCCCGGGACGCTGCGGCCCGCGCGCAGGTGGTCGGCGACGACGGGGGCCGCGCTGCCGCGGTCGAGGACCTCGGTGAGCATGCGGTGGGCCAGCCCGCTGGCGGCGCCGTGCAGCGGACCGTCGAGGGCCCCCAGGCCGGCCGAGACGACGGCGTACGGGTGGGCACGGGCGGAGGCGGCGATGCGCACGGCGAGTGTCGAGGCGGCCAGGTCGTGGTCGATGAGCAGGACGAGTGCCGCGTCCAGCACCCGCAGTGAGGCCTCGTCGGCCGGGTGACCGGACAGGCGGGACCACAGCCGCCAGGCCAGCCGGCCTCCGCCCCGGTGCGGGGTCCCGGCCGGGGGCAGAGCGCGGACCAGCGTGGGGATCAGGCCGCGGGCGGCGCCGAGCACGGCCTCGGGGGAGAGGTCGAACCGGAGCGGGTCCGCCACGGCCGCCGCCACGGCCGTCGCCCGCAGCCGGTCCATCGGGCCGCTGTGCCCGGGCAGCGCCGCGACCGCCCGCCGGGCGGCCTCCAGCGCCTGCGGTGGCGAGATGAAGCGCACCCCGCGGCGCAGGACGCCGGTCCACAGCCACTCCGCCACCTCCTCGTAGCCGTACCGCTCGGCCAGGGCCGTCGCGTCGACCCCGCGGAAGTAGTAGCGGTCCCGGTCGATGAGGGTGATCGCGGTGCGCACCGGGCCCGTGCCGGCGTCCTCGGCGGGCTGCTGCGCCGCGCGCCGGGTGCGGCGCACCAGGGCGTCGACCTCCTCGGGATCGAAGGTGCTGCCGCGCCCGCCGGGGGCGCGGCGGCTGCTCAGCAGGCCGCGGCTGACATAGGCGTACACCGTTTCGGGCTTGACCCCGAGCCGCTCGGCCGCCTCGCGGGTGCTCAGCCGTTCCTCCGTCGTCATGACTCCATCCCATCACACATTGATTCAATCAATGTTGACGAGGATTGAATCAATGATGGATGGTCGAGTCAACATCGAGCCGTCGAAGCAGCAGCGGAGGACCACCGTGACCGTCATGCCCGTCATCCCCGACGTACCCCGCGGCCTGAAAGGAGTCGTCGTCACCGAGACCGCGCTCGGCGACGTCCGAGGGACCGAGGGCTTCTACCACTACCGCCAGTACTCGGCCGTCGACCTGGCGCAGAGCCGCACCTTCGAAGACGTCTGGCACCTGATGCTGCTCGGCACGCTCCCCGACGCCGCGGGGCGGGACGCCTTCGCCGGGCGCGTCGCCCCGCTGCGCCGCCTGCCGGACGCGGTCGGCGAGGCACTGCCCGCCATCGCCCGCTCCGGCGCGCTCAGCGGCCCTCTCGCCGGGCTGCGCTCCGCGCTGTCCCTGCTGGGGGCGGCCGAGGGGTTCCGCCCGCTGTACGACGTCGGCCCGGAGCGTCGGCTGTCCGACGCCCTCGCCGCGACCGCCGCCGTGCCGACGCTGCTGACCGCCCTGTACCGCCTCGGCCGGGGCCTGGCGCCGGTCGCCCCGCGCGAGGACCTGCCGTACGCGGCCAACTACCTCTACATGCTCACCGGAGCGGAACCCGACCCTGCGCACGCCCGGGCCGTCGAGCGCTATCTGATCTCCACCGTCGACCACGGCTTCAACGCGTCCACCTTCACCGCCCGGGTCATCGCCTCCACCGGGGCCGACCTCGCCGCCTGTCTCACCGGAGCCGTCGGCGCGCTGTCCGGCCCGCTGCACGGCGGCGCCCCCAGCCGCGCCCTGGACACCCTGGACGCCATCGGCACCCCGGACCGCATCGATCCCTGGATCCGCGAACGCGTCCTGGCCGGCGACCGCATCATGGGCTTCGGGCACCCCGTCTACCGCACCGAGGACCCCCGCTCCCGGATGCTCAAGGAGGTCGCCCGCTCCTTCGGCGGCCCCCTGGTCGACCTCGCCGTCCAGGTCGAGGCGGGGGTCGAGGCGATACTCGCCGAGTTGAAGCCCGGCCGCGAACTCCACACCAACGTCGAGTTCTACGCGGGCGTCGTCATGGAGCTGTGCGGCCTGCCGCGCGAGATGTTCACGCCCACCTTCGCCTGCGCCCGAGTCGTCGGCTGGTGCGCCAACATCCTCGAACAGGCCGAGGACAGCAAGATCATTCGTCCCGCCGCCCGCTACGTCGGCCCGGTCCCGCCCCAGCCCGTGCCGGCGGCGTGACGGCCCCGCGGACCGGTCAGGGCATCGCGGGGCGTTCCATCAGGAGGTAGTCGCCCTCCTCGCCCGTGCGGCGGTAGCCGGCGTCCTCGTAGAGGCGGAGGGCCGGATTGGCGCGGTGGACCCCGAGTGCCGGCGTCCGGTGGCCGGCCTCGCGGGCCTGCGCGGCGAACGCGTCGAGGAGGAGGCGGCCGAAGCCGCGTCGCCGCAGGGCGGGGACGACATGGATGCCGATCAGCGTCGCCTTGCCGTCCGCGGGCATCCACATCATGGAGCCGGCCGGCTCGCCGTCGACCTCCAGGATCAGGGTCCGGTCCAGGCAGTCCACCCACAGGGCGAGGTTGCGGTCGATCGCCCCGGTCCAGGCCGCCTCGGCGGCCGGTTCGACGGTACGGATGTAGTCGCGTTCCCACCGCAGCAGGTGCGGCAGGTCCGCGGGCCGCGCGGGGCGGGTGACGGTCGTCGGGCCGGGGCTGCTGTGCACGGTGGTCACCGTAACGTCCCGCCCGCGCCCGGCGGCGGCCGGGCCGCCGCTACCCCCGGGCGGCCGGCTTGCGGTCGACCGGCGTGACCGGGGTGAGGGTCTCCTCCTGGGTGCGGCGGGGGCCGGACCAGGGCGCGGGGACCGCGTCGAAGAGATAGGCGAAACGGTAGGCCAGGTCCTCGTAGTTGACCCGCCAGCCGCGGAAGTGCGGCCACGCCTCCTCGGGGGCGCGCTCCAGCGGGTAGCCGTTGGCCGCGGTGTGGGCGACGGCCGCGGCGAACTCCTCGTACGGCAGCCGGATGGCCGCGTCGGGCGAGGGGTCGGCGTCGTACGGGATCCGCCAGATCGCGGCGATGTCGCGCAGGCAGACGAAGCCCGCCCGCAGGGCGAGCCGGGCCTCGGCCTGCGGGCGGCCGGGGTTGAGGGCGAGCTGCATGGCGGCGGCGTCCATGACGGCGAGCAGGGCGATCAGCCAGCTGCGGTCGGGCTGCGGGGAGCGGAACCGGCTGAGCACCGTGTAACTGGTGTGGCTCTCGCTCACCTCCGCCGCCCACCGCTCCCAGTTGCGGAACAGCTCGGTGAGGCTGTCGGTGAGCCCGATCTGGGCGTAGCGGGCGAGGATCTCCGGTCCCCACGGCGGGTTGCCCGCCCGGGCCTGCAGCAGGGTCACCTCCGCCTCGCGGCGGGAGTAGGCGGCGTACAGGGTCGGCAGGTAGCCGATCTGGAGGCCGATGGTGATCGGGCCGGTCGCGGCGGCGATGAAGTCGATCACCGTGAGGTCGACGTGGTGGCTGCTGGCGAAGCCCAGCGTGAACAGCGAAGAACCCGCCTCCCGCAGCGCGTCGACCGGGTCCAGGTCGCTGACGGCGGCCTGCAGCATGGCGTAGCCCGCCCAGAACGCGATCAGCCAGCCGATCAGGTTGGCGAGGATGGACACCGCGGCCACCGGGACCAGCACGCGGTCCTTGGCCTCGGGTGAGCGGCAGCGGTCGGCGACGAACTGGAAGGGCAGGTGGACCGCCGCGTGCACCAGGCGCGTGAAGCTGGACCGGGTGGGCCGCGGGATCACCAGGGTGCGCAGCACCGACGAGAAGGTCCCGGCGACGACCAGCGCCCCGACGAGACCGATCAGGACGCGCACTGGACTTCCCTCCCCGGACGGTTCACAGCACCCGCCGGCGGACCAGCGCGGCCAGCACCAGCACACCGGGGAGCAGGGGCAACCATACGGTGACGATGCGGTAGGCCAGCACCGCGGAGGTCGCCGCCACACCGGTGGCGCCCGCGGTGACAAGTGCCAGGACCAGGGCGACGTCCAGCGAGCCGAGTCCGCCCGGCGTCGGCAGCAGCGCCGCCGCCGCGCTGCCCGCCAGGTACGCCACGGCCACGTGTGCGGCCGGTACCGGCGCGTGCAGCGACCGTACGACCGCTACCAGTACCGCGGCGTGCATCACCGGGAAGGCCAGGGAGCCCGCCCACAGCGCCGCCACCCGCGCGGAACGGCCGTGCACCGCCCGGACGTCGGTGGCGACCGTGCCGAGGAACGAGCGGACCGTGCGGCGGACGTGGCGCACCGACAGCAGGACCACCAGGACGGCGCAGAGCGCCGCGCCGGCGACGAGGGCGAGGGTGAGGTCGGGCCGCCCGGGCACGACCTTGTGCAGGTCGAGCGCGTGCGGGAAGGCCGCCAGCAGGACCGCCAGCAGCCCGATCCGCACCACGCATGCCGCGAGCGCCCGCACGGTCAGCGCGGCCGCGGAACGGCTGGGGGACAGGCCGCAGCGCAGCAGGAAGCGCAGGTTGACGGCGTTGCCGCCGACACCCGCCGGGAGGATGTGGTTGGCCGCCGACGCGGCGAACTGGGTGGCCAGCAGCCGTCCTGCGGGCAGCTGTTCCAGCACCGCGCCCTGCTGGGCGGTGGCCGAGCACACCCAGGCGAGCAGCGTCGCGGCCCCGGCCGCCAGCAGCCACTCGCCGTCGGCGGAACCCAGCCGGTCGGTGCCGGCGTCCACCATCGGCCACTGCCGCTGAACGATCAGGGCCACCACGAACAGCGGTGCCACACCGAAGATCTGACGCATTGGGAGGCGCCGCCACATGCCTGTTACGCCCTTCCGGTCGCCGCGGTCGCCCGCGCTGCCGTGAGGCGCTCCCCGGCGCAGCCCCGGCCGTACCTACGCACGACCATACGGTGCGGCGACCCGTGCCGCTCATTCGGCGGCGGGTCCGGCCCTCCCGTGGTACGCGGCGGGACCGGACGCGGCGCCGTCGTGCGTCGCGGGGCAGGCGGGAATGCGACGACAGGCTCTACAGCTCGAGGTGGCTGCCCTGGCCGTCCACGCGGTCGGCCGACTCGTCGTCGAACCACACCGCGTCGGTGGCGAGGTAGCGGAAGCGGTGCGCACCCGCCGGGAGGATCACCGACACCGTGCGGGTGCCGTCGCGGCGGGGGACGAGGGTGTGCCGGCCGGGTTCCCAGCCGTTGAAGTCGCCGACCACGCTGACGGTGCCCGGCGGATGGTCCAGGGGCAGGGCGAAGGTGATCCGGGTCTTGCGGCCGAACAGCTTGGTGCGCCTGAGCATGGACTCTCCCTGCGATGGCGGACGAGGGACGGAGGACGTGCGGTGCGCGGGTGCCCCACATTCTTCCGGTGCGCCGGGGAAAGTCACATACCGACTGGTCGGTGTTCCGGGATATCGTGACCCCGGACGACACGACGTAGGCATGTTTGCGGAGGGAGTCGCGGTGCGCGCGATCCAGATCACCGAGTTCGGCGGGCCCGAGGTGCTGCGGCAGGTGGAGCTGCCCGAACCCGAGCCGGGGCCGGGGCAGCTGCTGGTCGAGGTCTCCTCGGCGGGCGTCAACTACGCCGACACGCACCTGGTGGAGAACTCCTACCTCTCCAAGGCCACCCTTCCCCTCGTCCCCGGCGCCGAGGTGGTCGGCCGCACCGCCGGCGGCCGCCGCGTGGTCGCCCTCACCGACAACGGCGGCTACGCCGAGCGGGCCGTCGTCGAGGAGTACCTCGCCCACGACGTGCCCGAGGGCGTCACCGACGGCCAGGCCCTCGCCCTGGTCGTCCAGGGCCTCACCGCCTGGCACCTGCTGCGTACCTCCGCCCGCATGGCCGAGGGCGAGTCCGTCGTCGTGCACGCCGCCGCGGGCGGCACCGGCTCGCTCGCCGTGCAGCTCGCCAAGGAGTTCGGCGCGGGACGCGTCATCGCCACCGCGTCCTCCAAGGAGAAGCGGGACCTCGCGCTGGAGCTCGGTGCGGACGTCGCGGTCGAGGCGGACCCCACGGACGCGGCGGGGCTGAAGGAGCGGCTCGTCGAGGCCAACGGCGGCAAGAAGGTCGACATCGTGCTGGAGATGACCGGCGGCCCGGTCTTCGACGCCTCGCTGGCCGCGCTCGCCCCCTTCGGCCGCCTGGTGACGTACGGCCTCGCCTCCCGCGTCCCCCCGACCCCGGTCCAGGCGGCGCAGCTGATGGGCCGCTCCCGGGCCGTCGTCGGCTTCTGGCTGATGCACTGCCTGGGCCGCCCGGGCATGTACCGCGAGCCGATGGCCGAGCTGCTGGCCATGACCGCCGACGGCCGGCTGAAGCCCCAGGAGGGCGGCAGGTACCCGCTGTCCGAGGTCGCCCGCGCCCACGAGGACCTGCGGGCCCGGCGCACTTACGGGAAGCTCACGCTCGACCCGGCGCGCTGATCCTCCCGGGCCGCCGGCCGCGTTCCCGCCCCGCCGTTCGCGCCTCCGCGGAGGCACAATCGACAGCGGAGCACGAAGCCGCGGCCGGCGGCCCGGAGGAACGGGAGGGGCCATGGACAGGACCCGCTTCGCCCCCGACCGGGGGCTGACCACCCGCATGGTGGTCACCATGTTCATGATCGGGCTGCTCTACGTCGTGTTCGTGGGCGTCCTGCTGGCGCTGCTGCGGGGCGCCTGGCCGCTGATCCTCATCGTGGCGGGCGGGCTGTTCATCGCCCAGTTCTGGTTCAGCGACCGGATCGCCGCCTTCAGCATGGGCGCCCGCGAGGTCACCCCCGAGCAGGCCCCCGAACTGCACGGCGTCGTCGACCGCATCTGCGCCCTGGCCGACATGCCCAAACCCCGTGTCGCCATCGCCGAGAGCGACGTCCCCAACGCCTTCGCCACCGGCCGCAACGAGAAGGCGGCCCTGGTGTGCGCCACCACCGGCCTGCTGCGCCGCCTGGAGCCCGACGAACTGGAGGGCGTCCTCGCCCACGAGCTCTCGCACGTCGCCCACCGCGACGTGGCGGTGATGACGATCGCCTCGTTCCTGGGCGTCCTCGCCGGGGTGGTCACCCGGATCGGACTGTGGGGCGGCCTCGGGCGCAACAGCCGCGACCCCGGCACCGCGATCGTGGTCATCCTGATCCCGCTGGTCAGCGCGCTCGTCTACTGCGTCAGCTTCCTGCTGACCCGGATGCTGTCCCGCTACCGCGAGCTGTCCGCCGACCGCTCCGCCGCGCTGCTGACCGGGCGGCCCTCCGTCCTGGCCTCGGCGCTGACCAAGGTCTCCGGTCAGATGGCCCGCATCCCCACCGAGGACCTGCGCAAGGCCGAGCCCTTCAACGCCTTCTACTTCGTCCCCGCCTTCGCCGGCGGCCAGAGCCTGGCCCAGTTGCTGTCCACGCACCCCACGCTGGAGCAGCGGCTGGCGCAGCTCGGCCGGATCTCCGTCGAGCTGGGGCGGCGCTGATGGGGTTCCTCGACGCGCTGCTCGGGCGCAGCAAACCCGTCAAACCCGACCTGGACCAGCTCTTCGGGCTCCCCTCGGCGGCCCTCACCCTGGAGGCCGCGGCCGGGTTCCGGCCCACCGGGGTGGGCTCCGTGTGCTTCGCCGCCGTGGAGGGCGGCGCCTTCGCCGAAGTCCAGCAGGACGTACGGGCCCTCCTTGACATGGAGACCGGCGAGGGCGCGGTCCCGGTGGAGTCCGTCCGTGACGCGTACGGCTACACATGGTTGGTCGTCCGCCGTCCGGCCGACGACCTGACGGGTCTCGTCGGCGACCTGCACGCGGTCAACTCGGCCCTGGAGGGCCACGGCTTCGGCCCGCAGCTGCTGTGCTCGCTGGCCGCCTTCCGCGACGACGACGGGCGCTCCCTGGCGCTGGTCTACCTCTACAAACGAGGTTCGTTCTACCCTTTCGCCCCGCTCCCGGGGGAGAAGCGCGACAGCCGCCTGGAACTGCAGGCCAAGGCCCTGCTCGGCAACGACCTGCGCCTCGAGGAGGACCTCGGCCGCTGGTTCCCCCTCTGGGGCGCGCCGGGCCTGGGCGGCTGAGGACCGGCGGTTCGCCGGCCCCGCCGCTCCCGCCGTCGGGGGCGGCTGCGGCTCAGCCCCAGGGCTCGACGTCCACCACGGCCTCGACCGGCACGGACCCGTACACGTGCGGGAACTCCTCCCCGTTCGGTGGCATGGCCTCGTACTTCAGCGGGACGTCGAGCCGGGCCGGGTCCACGACCAGCACCACGAGCTCGTCGGGGCCCTCGTGGTCGCCGTACAGGAAGGCCGCGACGCGTGGGAGCTGATCGCGGGTCGAGAAGTGGACGAATCCCACCTGCTCGAGCGTGCGGCCGCGGGTCGACATCGCGTAGCGGCCCGACGCGCGGGCCGTCTCCCACAGGGACCGTTCGGTGAGGTGGACGATGTGCTCGGTGTTCGGCATGCGGTCACGCTACGGAACCGGCCGGGCCCCGCGCATCCGCATTCCGTGCCGCCGCGGACGGAGGGGCGGGGGGGTGAAGCTGTCAGCCGCCGTTGGTGAACACGCCGATGCCGTTGGCGACCAGGCGTTCCGTGCCGCCCGCGGGGTGGTTGCGCACCTTGGCGCGGGGCGCGCCGGGGGCGCGGGTGACCAGGGTGGAGGAGCCGCCGCCGTCGAGGTTGACGGCGGAGTCCGCGCCGAGCCCGGACATCAGCGAGGCCAGTTCGCGCACCGTGAGACCGGCACCGGACTCGGCCTTGCCGTCCAGCGCCATGAGGTACAGCGTGCGCCCGCCGTCGCCGAAGCCCGCCGAGGTGCGCGTCGCCGCGACGCCGTC
This sequence comes from Streptomyces sp. NPDC026673, assembly GCF_040638135.1. Taxonomy (NCBI): domain Bacteria; kingdom Bacillati; phylum Actinomycetota; class Actinomycetes; order Kitasatosporales; family Streptomycetaceae; genus Streptomyces; species Streptomyces sp. NPDC026673. Next base: position 113,787 of record NZ_JBEZXR010000006.1, read on the forward strand.
GTCCAGGTCCACCAGCGGGTAGCCCTCGCGCAGGATCGGGTAGCCCCCGACGGCGAAGCGATAGGTGCCGCCGTACGCGGAGGCGACCAGCCGCTGCCGCACGTCGACCGCGTCTCCGGGCTCCAGCGGGCGCAGCGCCTCCGCGCCCGCCTCCCGGCCGACGAGGACCACCGTGCCGGGCGGGATGGCGCCCCGTCCCGGCCGCTCGCCGGTGCTCACCACCCGGCCCTGGCGCACCGTCACCTCGTAGGTGTCCTCGCTGCAGGGCGCCGCCCGCCTGAGGTCGTCGCCGCAGGCCGCGCGGAGCCGGGAGGCGCTGCCCCAGTCCGCGGTGTACGCGCCCACGCCGCCGACCGGGAGCGCGTACTGGTTCAGGCCGCCCAGCGGCACCGTGCCCCCGGCGAAGGCGACCGAGCCGGACAGCCGGAGCCGGTCCAGCCGGGCGACCCGGTCGCCGCCGATGGCCAGGACGTCCTCGGTGGACGTACCGGAGGGCAGACCGGGGCCGAACCGCTGACCCACGGGGACGGCCGACTTCAGCACCCGCCCCGTGGCGATCGCCGGGCCGACCGGGGCATGGGTCGCGGGCACCCCGGGGTGCTGGGTCTCGCTCATGTTGAAGAAGTCGGCGTTCACGCCGCCCACGGCGCCGGCGGCGTCGGCCAGGCCGGAGACCTTGCCGCGCCCGGCGACGACGCCCGGGTGCAGCAGGTCCACGCGAACACCGGGCGTGCTCAGGCCCACCGTCAGCAGGTGCCCGCGGACTGCGCCCTGGGCTCCCTCGTAGGTGAACGTACGGTAGTCCACCCCCGTCGCGAGCGTGCTGCCCGCGCCGTAGCGCAGTCCGTCCCCCGCGACCGCGGCGGCCGCCCCGGTAGAGCCGCCGAGCAGGGCGCTCCACGCGAGCGCCATCGAGATCGCCAGGCGTACCCGGCGGGGTCGTCGAGTCACCATTGCTCCAGCCCGAAAACCGATTACCTGACGAGGGCTCAATGGTTGCCCGGGCCTCCCGGGTTGTCGCAGCACCACGCCGCGTGAGGGCGGAGAACATGCCGCCATGAGCGGAAAAGTCAGTGAAAGTCGCCTAGCCGTGCGACCTGTTGTGCGACCCGCGGGTGAAGGGCGTACGAGCGCCCGCCGCCTCAGCCGGGGAAGGCGTACACCGTGGCCGCCTGGGCCGCGGGCTCGCCGGCGCCTTCGGGGGTGAGCTCGATGTCGATGAACGCGAGCCGCCGTCCGAGCTTGGTGACGCGTGCGGTGACCAGTACGTCGGTGCCCATGATCGCCCGCTGGAAGGTGGTGGACTGCTGCACGGTCGTCATCGGCCCGTAGCCCCCGCGGGCCGCGGACACCGCGATCACGGTGGCCGTGTCGGCGGCCGCCATCAGGGCCTGGCCCGACATCGCGCCGCCCTCGCGGGCCAGCCGGTCCGACCAGGGCAGCCGCAGCACGGCGTGCCGCTCCCCGGTCTCCTCCACGGAGAGCCCCAGATCCCGCACACAGGGCGCGAAATTGTCGGCCAGGACCTTGTCCGCCTCGGCGGTGGTGATCGTCACGGCGGACATTCTGACGCACCGTCGCGGGGGCGCACCAGAGCGCGACGAGTGTGGGGCCGTATATGCCATTGCGGGTATATAGCCTCAGGAGTATATTGGGAGATGTGTCCATACCCTTCGACGTGCTGGCCGAGCCGACGCGGCGGCGGATCCTCGATCTGCTGCTGGAGCGCCCCCGTCTGGTCGGGGAGCTCACCGAGCACCTGGGCCTGAGCCAGCCCGGCACGTCCAAGCACCTGCGGGTGCTGCGCGAGGCGGGTCTGGTCCAGGTGCGCGCCGAGGCGCAGCGCCGCTGGTACGAGCTGTGCCCCGAGCCCCTCCGGGAGGTCGACGCCTGGCTCGCGCCGTACCGCCGGCTCTGGGGCACCGGCCTGGACGCGCTGGAGCGGCATCTGGACGCCATGCCCGACGAGATGGAGGAGCCATGACCACGGACACCGGCGAGACGCTGACCACCGCGGACGGCCGGACCGCGCTGCGGATGGAGCGGCGGCTCGCACACCCGCCGGAGAAGGTGTGGCGGGCCCTGACCGAGCCCGGGCACCTGTCGAAGTGGTTCCCCTCCGATGTGGAGATGGAGCCGAGGGTGGGCGGCAAGGTGCGCTTCCTGTTCCGGCACGGCGAGGGAGCGGACATGGACGGCGAGGTCACCGAGTGGGACCCGCCGCACGTCGTCGCCTACACCTGGGGCGCGGACCTGCTCCGCTGGGAGCTGATGCCGGAGTCCCTCGGATCCGTGCTGACCCTGACGCACACCTTCGCCGACCGCCCCGGCGCCGCCAGCTTCGCCGCCGGATGGGACGCCTGCATCGCCGCCATCGACCCCGAACTGGAGGGCGAGCCCGTGCCCGCGCCGGGCGACATGAACGCGGCGCACGAGCGCTACGTCAAGGAGTTCGGCCTCGACCGCGGCACCGCGGAGGAACTGCCCGTCGGCTGGAAGGTCCGCTTCGAGCGGCAGCTGACCCAGCCGGCGGCGACGGTGTGGAAGACCCTGCTCGTCGGGGTGGCCGCGCCCGAGGTCGGCGGCCCCGTGCCGCACGGTTTCGTGGTGGGCGACTTCGCGGCCGGCCCGGTGAGCGAGCTGCGCCCGAACGAGGCCCTCGCCTATCCCTGGGACCTCCACGGACGGCACGAGGGGACCGTGCGCTGGGAGCTGACCGAGGGCACCGGGCACGGCGCCCGCCTGCTCCTCACCCAGACCGGGATCCCCGAGGTGCCCGCGGCCCGGGCGCTGGACGTCTGGCGGGACCACGTCGAGAGCCTCGCCGCCAAGCTGGCCGCGATGCCCCGCTGACCAACCGGTCGAGGGTCCGGGGGCGTCCGGCGGTACGGCGCGATGCCCCGCCCGGCCGGCACTCCGGGAGGGCCCGCGACGTTCCGCGCCCTTCCGCGCCCTTCCGCGGCCTTCTTCGGGCGGCGCACGGCGGCCGCGCCGCCGGCGTCACAGCAGCGCGCGCGCCTCTTCCAGGAACTCCCGGGTGGGTCCGGCGGGCAGGGCCTGCGCGCTCATCCGGTCCAGGGCCTCGCGGAACCGCGAGACGTCCTCCCGGTCGTCGAGGTAGACGGCGCCGATCAGGCTCTCCGCGTACGCGATGTCCGGCAGCTCCGGCAGCGGGAAGCGGAAGATGTGGAACGGCCCGTACATCGCGGGATGCGGCCCCGAGGCGAAGGGCATGATCTGCAACCGCACCTGCGGCATGTCGCACGCCTCGATCAGGCGGTCGATCTGGCGGCGCATCACCTCGGCGCCGCCGATGGGACGGCGCAGTACCGTCTCGTCCATCACGACCCACAGCAGCGGCGGGTTGGCGCGGGAGAGCAGCGCCTGCCGCTCCATGCGCAGCGCGACGCCGCGCTCGATGTCCTCCTGTGAGGCGTGTGGCCGTCCCGCCCGCAGCACGGCCTCCGCGTACTGCGGGGTCTGGAGCAGCCCCGGTACGTAGTGCGGCTCATAGGCGCGGATCAGCTCGGCCGCGCCCTCGAGGCTGACGAAGGCGCTGAACCACTCGGGGAGCACGTCGCGGAAGCGGTGCCACCAGCCGGGACGGTTGGCCTCGCGGGCCAGTTCGAGGAAGTTGGCGATCTCGGCGGGCTCGGTGACCCCGTAGGTGAGGAGGAGCTTCTCCACGTACGGGATGCGCAGCCCGACCTCGGCCTTCTCGATGCGGCGGACCGTGGCGTGTGTGACGTCCAGTGCCTGTGCGGCCTGCTCGTACGAGAGGCCGGCCCTCTCGCGGAGGTCCTGGAGGCGCCTGCCGAGTACCACCCGCAGCACGGTGGGAGCGCTTGCCGCCCGCGCGTCAGTCACGGTCCATCTCCTCCAACACCGCTGATCTCCGCGTAGTTTGTCATGACGTCAGGGCGTGGGAAAGCATGGAGCGCGCGATTTGCACATTGCAGAACGCGCCTTTCCCGGTGGCCGGAAGGCGCGCATGCCGGCGGAGGGGCGTCGCCCCATGACGTGTTTCCGCCGGTCGGGGCCCTCGGGCAGGGCCGCCCGGGCGTCAGCCGCCGTGCGTCCGGCGGCCACCGCCGTGGCCCCCGCCCCGGTTTCACGCGGAGCAGGGGCCGTGGGTCCCGGCGCGGGGCCCGGGTCACCGACCGGGGTGGCGATCGGCGGCCGCCGGAGTGGTCAGGTCGTCCACGGCGGACCGGAGTTCGGGGTGCGCGTGGAGGTGCCAGCCGCCGGTCAGCGCCCGGCGCAGATCCCGCAGCGCGCTCTCCGCGTCGGTGCCCTTGGCCAGGTGGCTGTAGACGGCGGCGACAGCCGGGGTGCGGCTCTGCCCGGCGAAGCAGTGGAGCAGGACTCGCTTGCCCTCCTGGCGCAACCGCAGCACCTGGCGGGCGGCCTGGTCCACGACGTAGTGGAGGTTGGCGTTCGCTCCATCGCTGTCCACCAGCCAGACGCGGACCTGCTCGACGCGGGTGCCGGGCAGGAGCGGGTCCGTACCGACGCGGCAGAGTGAGACCACGGCGTCGACGTCGACCGGCTCGGTGCCCTGGGCCAGGGACAGATTGCCCAGGACCACCCCGTCATCGTGCGGGTGGGGGACGGCGAAGCCTTCCTGGCCGCCGGTCGGCAGACGCGGCGCCGAGGGCCATCCGGTGTGGTCGTCGTTCCCGCCCCGGGCGGTGAGCAGGGCCAGCCGGACCAGGTCGGCCCCCGTGAGGCCCGGCCAGCCGTTGACGGCCTGCTGCCACTCCAGCGGGATGCCGGAGCAGCCCCAGCGCGCGCCGAGCAGGGCGCCCGCGATCGCCGCGACGGTGTCGGTGTCCGTTCCGGCGCGGACCGCCGCCTCCAGGGCTGATTGCAGGTGCCGGGCGGGGAAACCGCCTTCGGCGGGGTTCGGATCGGGCACGGCGGTGCGGGTGACGGCCGACCAGGCGGCCTGGAGGGCGTGGACGACCCAGCCGTTGTTGCCGAAGTGGTGCGGCGGGTGGGCCTCGGCCTCGTCCAGCCGCTTCGCCCACGTCTCCCGGCGTTCGGGCGGGAGCAGGGCCAGGCCGTCGCGCACGCCGTCGAAGGTGCCGTGCAGCACCGCGGTGCGGATGCCGGAGCACCACAGCACACAGGCGTCGGCGCAGTCGGGGTCGGGGTGGGTCAGCGCGCTGACCGCGACGGCGGCCTCGGCCATCGCCGCGGGGTCACCGAGGTGCGCGAGGGCGACGATCCCGGTCCGCATCAACGAGCCGTTCCCCGCGCTGCGGACATGGCCCGCGGTGTACTCCCGGGCGGCCTCCCGCATCGCCGTGCCCGCCGGCCCGGGTGCGCGGGCGGCGACGCTCAGGATCAGGCTGGTCTGGTTGCCGACGTCGCTGGCGCCTTCGCTCAGCCAGCCCTGGAAGCCGGCGGCGATCGCGTCCAGGGCCTCCGGGTCGCGCAGATCCGCTCCGGTCGCCGCCACCTGGGCGATGCAGACCTGCATCTGGGTGTCGTCGGAGTACTCGCCCGGCTGGTACGGCCCCAGGCCGCCGCCGATCATCCGCGGCTGCTGATCCTCCCTCAGCGGCGCCTTGAACTCGTACGGCACACCCAGCGCGTCGCCCACGGCCGCACCGAGCAGCACCCCGGCGGCCCGGTCGGCGGCCCGCGCGTCCAACTGGGGATGGGGCAGGGGGGCGTGGGCCATGGGCGTCCTCCATGTGATCCGGCGGCACGTGCGGGACGAGCCGGACGGCGGGTGCCGGGGAGAGTGCCGTCCCGGTCGAATACGGCGGTTCCGGGGCGTCCCGGGGCTGCCGGTTCGGGGGCGACCCCGGCGTGATGCCGCGTCAGCCTTGCACGAGGACCCACTTATCGTCAATGGGACACTATGAACGCCGGTGAGGCGGCCGGTGCGGTTCCGGCAGGTGCGGCGACGGGGGGCCGGGGATCGGAGCTGACGGACCGTCAGGGCGCTCGCCGGGCCGAACGAGAGGGGCGACCGCGGGCCGCCGCTGGTCAGAGCCGTGTGCCGGGCCCGGGGCGCGGTCCGCTCCGGGAAGGGCCGGAGACAAGGGGCCCGGGCCGAGTTGGGGGCGGCGGCGGATCTTCCATAGGATCCGCCAATGATCATAAGCAAACGGCTGGCGGCGGGGCTGTGCGGCCTCGTGGCCACGCTCGCCACCGCGATCTTCCCGGCCGCGGCGCCGGCCGCCGCGGACGACGGGCCCGAGACCGCGCGCGAGGCCCCCAAGGTCGAACTCGTCCTGGACGTCAGCGGTTCGATGCGCGCGAACGACATCGACGGCAGGTCCCGCATGTCGGCGGCCAAGCAGGCGTTCAACGAGGTCATCGACGCCGTGCCGGACGAGGTGCAGCTCGGCATACGCACCCTCGGCGCCAACTACCCCGGCAAGGACAAGGCCGTCGGCTGCAAGGACACCGAGGCCCTCTACCCGGTCGGCACGGTCGACCGCACGGAGGCCAAGACCGCGGTCGCCACCCTCGCCCCCACCGGATGGACGCCGATCGGCCCCGCCCTCCAGGCCGCGGGCAAGGACCTCGCGGGCGGTGACGCCACCCGCCGCATCGTCCTCATCACCGACGGCGAGGACACCTGCCAGCCGCTCGACCCGTGCGAGGTCGCCCGCGAACTCGCCGCCGAGGGCACCCATCTGGTCGTCGACACGCTCGGCCTGGTGCCCAACACCAAGATCCGCGAGCAGCTGAGCTGCATCGCCGAGGCCACCGGCGGCACCTACACCGCCGTCGACCACGCCGACCAGCTCTCCGACCGCATCAAGCAACTCGTCGGCCGTTCCGCCGACAACGTGGTCGTCACCCCGACCGCGACCGAGGGCTCCGCGCGTTGCGCCGACGCCCCGCTGCTCGGCCCCGGCGTCTACACCGACCGCGAGGAGTTCGCCGAGCACCGCTGGTACCGGGTGAGCGTCGCCGACGGCCAGGAACTGCGCGCCTCCGTCAGCGTCGGCGCCGACCGCGCCGTCAACCGCGACTACGGCGTCCTCGTACGGGCCGTCACCGGCGGCGGCCGGGAACTCGTCCGCGGCTCCGAGGCGGGCGGCGGACGCACCGACGTCATCTCGTCCGGCCTGCGCTACGCCTGGCCGGAACGCGACGACGCCGAGGCCACGGCCGCCCGCACCGTGTGCATCGAGGTCAGCAACTCCTTCTCCGCCCCCGACGCGGTGAAGCGCACCCCGGGCCTGCCGCTCGAACTCAGCGTCGACCTGGTCTCCTCGCCCGACGACCCGTCCGATGTCGCCTCCTTCGGCCTGGGCCGCGGCTGGTGGCTGCTGGCCGTGCTGGTCGTCTCCGGCCTGGTCGCCGGTCTGCTGTGGGGCTGGATCTCGCGCTGGCGCGTCGCCGTCTGGAGGACCAACTGATGCGTACCACCCGAAGGATGCGCAGGGCGGCCGCCGTACTGCTCGCCGGTGCGGCCCTGTTCGCCGCCGGTGCGGGCACCGCCGCCGCCGACGACGCCACCCCCAGCCCGAGCGGGTCGGGGACGGTCGAGGAGCGGGTCCAGCCCGGCACCGGCTTCCGTACCGCGGGGAACCTGCGGCCGGGGGTGCGGACCGTTCCGGCGAGCGCCTCGACCGGCGACTACCTGTACTGGGTGTTCCCCGCCGCGGCCGGTGAGGTCCCCACCGTCTCCGCGACCGTCACCCTGCCGGAGGCCGCGTCCCGGCACGGCAGCCAGACCTGGCAGGTGGACGTCTACGACGGTCTGCGCCGCCGTCAGGCGTGCACCGCGGGCAAGCCGACCAGGACGGCGTCCGCGCAGGACACCCAGCTGGAGCTGAGCTGCCGGCTGCGCACCGTCCGCGCGTGGTCCGAGGCGTGGGCCGACGACCCGTTGCCGGGCGCGTACTACATCCGCCTGACCGTGCTGCGGCTCCCGGACCAGGACCTCGGCCTGCCTGTTCAGGCGCAGGTCGGCACCACCTCGACGGACGCGGGCGGCTCCAAGGCCGTCGACGGCGAACTCGCCGCCCCGCTGACCCCCGTCGCCAGGGCCGGGGCCACCCTCGACCCCAACGCGGTGCCGTCCGCCTCCCCCACGGAGGAGTCCGACGAGGCGGCGGACGACGAGGCCGACCCCAGCGCCTCCCCGGTGCCGGCCGGGCTGGCCCAGCCCGAGGACGGCTGGGGCGGCGGCTGGTGGTCCGACCGCTGGATCTGGACCGCGGTAGGGGGCGTGCTGGGCGCGCTCGCGGGCGTGGCCGGATACACCCTCACCCGAGGACGGGGACGCCCCCGCCAGGTCGCGTAACCGCGCAGGACCCGGCCACGCGCCGGTACGGGGCCCCGGTGGCTCCGTACCGGCGCGTCCGCGTTCACCGTTCGGCGGTCGCCGCCCTCCGTGCCGCCGCCGCGCGCAGCAGCTCGGCCGTCTCGGGGTGCGGGCCGCGTTCCGCCCATTCCAGCGGGGTGAGCCCGGCGCCGTGGTCCTCGCGCAGTCCGGGGTCGGCGCCGTGGGCCAGGAGCTGACGCACCGTTTCCGTATCACCCCAGCAGGCGGCGGCGCACAACGGTGTGCCCTCGTCGCCGTGGCCGCTCTCGGTGTCCGGCCGCGCCCCCGCGGCCAGGAGCAGCGCGGCCACGGCCGGCGCGCCGTCCACCGCCGCCGCGTAGAGCGGGGTCGTGCCGTCCGGGTCGGCGTGTTCGGGGGACGCCCCCCGGCGCAGCAGCTCCCCGGCGGTCCGGAGGTCGCCGCGCCGCGCCGCGTTCACCAGCTCCCGGCTCAGCTTCTTGCGGCGTCTGCGGTTCACCGGCACAGGCTACGGGACGGCCGCCCCGCCGAAGCCGATCCCCAGGCGGGCGACGCGGCCCTGCTCACCGGCGGCCCAGCAGCCCAGATCCGGCGCGCAGTCGACGGTGTCGTAGGACCCGCCGTCGAACGTGCGCCACGTCCGGCCGCCGTCCAGGGTCAGGTCGCTGCCGGTCGGTCCCACCGCGATCGCCGCGCGCGAGGAGTACGGCAGCCAGGCCACGCCCGAGCGGTAGGCGGCCGGGGGCCGACCGGAACGGGTCCAGGAGGCCCCGCCGTCGCGGGTCACCGCCGAGGCGTCCGGGGACGCCTGGTCGGGGCGGTAGTCCCCGCCCACGGCGATGCCGTGCCGCTCGTCGCGGAAGGCCAGCGCGAACACCCCCTTGGCCGGGTCGCCCGCGGGCAGGGTGGACGCGGTCACGGTCCAGGTCAGCCCCCGGTCGCGGGAGTGCAGGACGCGGGCGGCCGACGCCCCGCCGGTGGCGAGCCACACGTCGCGCGCGCCGCGGCTCACCAGGCACTGCCCACTGGCCGCGAAGGATGCCTCGCCGGCGAGCGCGGGCGGCATGCCGCCGGAGGGCAGCACGCGCCAACTGCGGCCGCCGTCACCGGTGGACAGGATCCGGTACCTGCCGTCGACGGGGTCGCTGACGGCCAGCCCGTTGCGGTCGTCGAAGAAGGTGACGCAGTCGTAGAAGGCCCGGGGGTCGGTGTTGCGGAAGGTCTCGGTCCAGGTCGCCCCGCCGTCCTGGGTGCGGAACACCCGGGACGCCTCGCCCTCGCCGATCGCCAGCACCACCGCGCGCCGCGCGTCGAACGCCTCGATGTCACGGAACTGCAGTTCGGCCGCGCCGGGCGGTGAGACGTCCGCCCAGCGGCGCCCGCCGTCCACCGTGCGCAGCACCGTTCCCGCGGAACCGGCCGCCCAGGCCGTGTTCCGGCTGACCGCCGCCAGCCCGCGGAACCGCGCCGTGCTGCCGGTGTCCTTCAGCTCCCAGCGCGGGCCGTGCCGTTCACCCGCCGCGTGGGCCGGAGCCGCCGTCAGCGCGGCGACCGCCGCCCCGCACAGCACGGCCGTCCACACCCGTCTCATCGTCCCCATCGGTGTCATGGCGCGGCAACCTAGTCCACGCCGGGGCACCGCACCAGACCACCTTCCGCGCGCCGTGGCGGATCGCGCCGCCCCGCCCGGGGGAGCGTCAACGGGCCCGCGACAGCGTCGTCCTGGCCTGCTCGACCGCGATGGCGACCCGCGGCGACCCGCAGTCCCGGGCGAGGTCCACGGCGGCGTCGGTCAGGACGCGGGCGGTGTCGAGGTCGCCGGTACGGGCCCGGGCCAGGGCGGCGCGGGCCGTGTAGAGGGTGCGGTCGCGCCGGTAGCGGGGGTCCTGGATGGCCAGCGCCTTCTCCAGCAGGGGGGCCGCCTCGTCCGCACGGCCGAGGTCCAGCAGCGCGACGCCGCTCTGCGCGCACAGCTCCGCCTCGTCGAACCAGTAGAGCCATGACGGGTCGTCGTCGCCGGGGGCGGTGTCCAGCAGCCGTCCCGCGTCCTCCAGCGCCCGGCGGCACGCCGTGTCCTCGCCGAGCCCGGCATACGCCCGGGCGCGGCGGGTCGCGAGCATCGCCCGGGTGCGCGACGTCGCACCGGGCGCGGCGGACTCCGCGGCGCGGGCCGCCGCGAGGGCGTCGTCGTGGCGGCCCGCGAACACCGCCTGCAGGCTCAGCCCCGCCCAGAGGTTGGCGGCCTGCGGGCGGTCCTCAGCGCCGTGCGCCAGCCGCAGCCCGGTGAGGTAGTGCCGCTGTGCCGCCCCGTGCCGGCCGCAGTCCGTGGCCGCCCAGCCGCCCAACTGGGCCAGCCCGGCGGCCACGCGCAGCAGCCGGGCGTCGAGTCCGCCCGGGTGGGGACCGTGGCGCAGCAGTTCCAGGGTGATCCGCAGATCGGCCTCTACCCGGTGCCGTACGGCCGCGCCGCCGAGCCGGTCGTCCAGCCGGCGCAGGCCGAGCACGCCGTGCTCCAGCCAGGACGCGGTCTCCTCGTCGGCGGCGGAACCGCTCCTCGCGGTGGTGGCGCCGCCCGGCGCCGGGCCGCTCGCCCGACCGTCCATGACGGCCGTCCAGTCGGCGACGGCGTCGCGGAACTCCGCTCCCGCCAGCACCGGATGGCTCCGCGGGTCGCGGCCACCGCCGTCCAGCAGGGCGTCCAGCGCGTCGAGTCCGCCGGCCCGCGTCCACGGCAGCCCGTCGGGGATGCCGCCGAAGGGCGGTAACCAGCCGGGCCACGGGCGGGCGTCGACCTCCCGCAGCGGTATGCCCAGCGCCCGGGCCAGGGCGCGCTGGCTGTCCCTCTCCGGTACCACGCCCCAGTGCTCCCAGCGCCACACCTTCTCCCGGCGGGCCGCCATGGGCACGCCGAGGGCACGGGCGTTGTCGGCGACGACCCGGGCGAGGTCCTGATAGCTCCAGCCGTGGCTGCGCCTGACGGAGGCCAGCGGATGGGACGGGGCCGGCGCGGTGTCGTCCGCCACGGCATCGCTCCTTCGTCTCATACTCGTACGTTCGAATATCAGGCGAGGGTCGTGCCGCGCAGGCGATCGGCGCGATCCGTGCCGATCCGTGTCCCGCCGGGCGTCCGGCGCCCCTTTGGCGGCACCGGCCGGGACTCGGACGTGTGTGCGGGACTACATCGAGACAACAGGCCCGGACTTGAAGTGGACCTGTTCATACCGGTTGGCTTTGTGTGATCAACTGATCACCGGACGCCGAACGGGAAGCCCCGCCCCGGGCCGGACATCACGTGCGCGCCGTGGAGGCACCCCGAGGATGACTCCTCCTCCACCCCCGTTCGGTTTCTCCCGTTCACGGGACGACCTGCGGTTCGACCCTGCCCTGGACGACGAGTCGCTGGCCGACGCCCGCGCGGCCCTCGCCCAGGGGCGCTGGACCGCCGCCCGCACCCTGCTCGCCGAGACCGGCGACGACTGGGACCGCCGCGGCCACCGCCTGGTCGTCCTCGGGGAGGGCGGTGCCAGCTCCACCTGGGCCCGCGAATGGCAGCTCGCCGAACCCGACAGCTCCGACGCCGCCGCGCTGCTGGCCTGCGCCACCGTGTTCCGCGCCGTCGCCGGCAAGGACAAGCCCGAACGGGCCCGTGAGGCCTGCCTCACCGCCGCCGCGCTGACCCCGGCCGATCCCACCCCGTGGCTCTGCCTGCTGATCCTGGCCCGCCACACGGGCAGCGACGACGAGCAGATGCGCGCCTTCGACCAGGTCCGGGGCCGGCACCGCGCCCACCACCACGGTCACCACCTGATGGCAGCCTGCCTCGCCGAACGCCCGCAGGCCGGCTCCGACGGCGGACCCTTCCACGAGGTGTACGAGTTCGCCGACTGGGCCGCCGGCGAAGCGCCCGCCGGATCGTCGCTGGCCGTACTGCCGGTCGTGGCCCACGCCGAGCTGTACCGCGTCCTCGCCGCGGCCGGGGAACTGCCCGGCGACCCGCAGGCCTCCGGACACTGGCAGGGCTGGCGGGCCAAACAGTCGCTCAAGCGGGGCTTCGACTGGTGGCTGGAGTGGGAGGGCGCGGAGCACCCGCGGCTCTACCTCGACCTCAACTTCCTCGTCCACGCGCAGTACCTGCAGGGCCGCGCCGCCGAGGCCGCGGCCCTGTTCAACCGGATCGGCGGCTACGCCACCCGTGTTCCGTGGGCCTATCCGGACCGCGATCCCAAGAAGGCCTTCCGCGCCGCGCGGGAGGCCGTGCTCGGCCCCGGCTCCCCGTAGGGCCCGCCCTCATGACGCACCAGCACACCCACCCCAGAAGGAAGGAAACCCCATGCTGACGGGCAATTCCGGGATCAGCACATTCAAGGGCGAGGAAAGAGCCCTGCGCGCCGACCGCCTCGGCCCGGCGGGCCTGCTGCTGTCCGTGGTCGCCGCGAGCGCGCCACTGATGGTCGTGGCCGGTGTCATGCCTACGACCTACGGGGTCATGGGCATCGTCGGCCAGCCGCTGCTGTTCGTGATCCTGGGCGTGGTGCTCATCCTCTTCAGCGTGGGATACGCCGAGATGAGCCGTCACGTCCACAACGCCGGTGCCTTCTACGCCTACATCGCCCGCGGACTGGGCGGCACCGCCGGCGCCGGGGCGTCGCTCGTCGCCCTGGTGTCCTACAGCGCGATGCAGTTCGCGCTCTTCGGCCTGTTGGGCTTCGAGATCTCCGGTCTGTTCGAGACCTACCTCGACATCACCGTCGCCTGGTGGATCCCGGCCGTTGTCGGTGTCCTCCTGGTCGGCGCGCTCGGCTGGCTCAAGATCGACCTCAACGCGAAGGTCCTCGGCGTCCTGCTGCTGATCGAGGTCGCCCTCGTCGTCATCTTCGACGTCGCCGCCATCGGCAACCCCTCCGAAGAGGGCCTGTCGCTGCACGCCTTCGACCCGAGCACCCTCAGCGGCGCGGGCCTGGGCACCGCCCTGTGCTTCTGCATCGCCAGCTTCGTCGGCTTCGAGCAGTCGCCCGTCTACGCCGAGGAGACCAGCCGCCCGCAGGTCGTCGTGCCCCGGGTGACCTTCCTCGCGGTGATCTTCGTCGCGGTCTTCTTCGCCATCAGCTCCTGGGCGCTGAGCATCGCGGCCGGCCCGTCGCAGATCGTCCCCCAGGCACAGGAGCAGGGCCCCGGACTCCTCTTCGGCCTCAGCGAGTCGATCATCGGAACCACGTTCACCGACGTGCTGCACGTGCTCTACGTGACCGGCATGTTCGCCTGCCTGCTCAGCTTCCACAACGTGGTGGCCCGCTACGCCTTCGCGATGGGCCGTGAGGGCCTGCTGCCCGCCGCCTTCGGCCGCACCAACCCCAACAGCGGTGCACCCGCACTGGGTTCGCTGCTGCAGACGCTGGTCTCCCTTGTGTTCGTGATCGCCTTCGCCGTCACCGACGGCAGCGCGGCGGCCGACCACGACCCGACCGCGCCTGTGCTCAAGCTGTTCACCTGGTTCGGCAACGTCGGCGCCCTCGGCATCATCGTGCTGCTGGCGACCACGTCCTTCGCCGTCATCGCCTTCTTCGCCAAGCGGGGCGCCGCCCGCGCCCAGGCGCCGCGGATCGCGGCCTCCGTCCTCGCCGGCGTCGCGCTCCTGGTCATCATGGTCTACGCCGTCAAGGACTTCGACGTCCTGGTCGCCGGCGACGGCTCCGCCGTGTCCTGGGTCCTGCCGGGTATCATCGCCGCCGCCGTCGTCGGCGGCCTGGTGTACGGCGCGGTCCTGCGGGCCACCCGTCCCGAGGTGCACGCCCGCATCGGCCTCGGCAACGAGGCGTTCCGGATCGAGCAGGCGCGCGAGGCCGTGGCCGACGCCGACGCGGAGACCTCCGCCTCCTGAACCCGACCGGCCCGCCGCACCCCTGGCCGGGGGAGCGGCGGGCCGGTTCCATGTCCGTAGCGCCCCACAGCGCAACGACCAACGCCGACAAGAGGGTTGCCCCGATGTCCTCCTGCTGCCACACCGACGCCGACGCCGCGTCCGCCGCGCCCCACCCCCTCGACCCGCTGAGCGCCGACGAGATATCCGCCGCCCGCCGCATCCTCACCGAGGAGGGCAGGGTCACCGACGCGACCCGCTTCCCCCTCGTCCTCCTCGACGAGCCCGACCGGCACGCCGCCGACGCCCACCGCGACGGGGACCCCGTGGTCCGCCGGCTGCGCGTCACCCTTCTCGACTCGGCCACCGGCGCCGCCGCCGAGGCCCTGGTCGACGTCACCGCGGGCGCCGTCGTCGCGTACCGCGAGCTCGACACCGCGGAGGAGGGCCAGCCCCCGGTCACCTTCGAGGAGTACGAGATCGTGGAGCAGGTCGTGAAGGCCGACCCCGGCTGGCGCAAGGCCATGGCCGAACGCGGCGTCACCGACCTCGACCTCGCCGTCGCCGCCCCCCTCGGAGCGGGACCGCTGCGCTTCGAGGACCGGCCCGGCGCCCGCCTCATGCGCTCCCTCACCTGGCTGCGCTGCAACGCCTCCGACAGCCCCTGGGCGCACCCGGTCGCCGGGCTCGTCGCCGACGTCGACGTGATCGAGCGGAAGGTCGTCCGCCTCATCGACACCGGGGCCGTGCCGATCCCGTCCGAATGCGGCCGCTACGAGGCCGAGTTCAACGGCCCGGCCCGCACCGACCTGCGGCCGCTGGAGATCACCCAGCCCGAGGGGCCGTCCTTCGCCCTCACCGGCCGCCTGATGCGGTGGCAGAAGTGGCGCTTCCGCATCGACTTCAACGGACGCGAGGGCCTGGTCCTGCACCAGATCGGCTACGAGGACGGCGACCGCGTCCGTCCCGTCCTGCACCGCGCCTCGCTCGCCGAGATGGCCGTCGCCTACGCCGAGCCCGGCGACGACCGCAACTGGGTCGCCTTCCTCGACGCGGGCGAGTACTCGCTCGGCCGCAACGCCAACGCCCTGAAGCTCGGCTGCGACTGCCTCGGCGAGATCGCCTACCTCGACGCCGTCCTCTCCGACGACCTCGGCAACCCCGAGACGCTGCCCAACGCCATCTGCATCCACGAGGAGGACTACGGCCTCCTGTGGAAGCACACGGACATCTTCAACGAGATGGCCGCCGACAGCCGCCGCTCGCGCCGGCTGGTCGTCTCCTACATCGCCACCGTCGGCAACTACGACTACGGCTTCTACTGGTACTTCTACCAGGACGGCACGATCGGCTTCGAGGCCAAGTCCACCGGCATCGTGCAGACCTCCGCCGTCGAGCCGGGCACCGCCGACGCCGTCGGTACGGAGGTCGCACCCGGCCTGCTCGCCCCGTTCCACCAGCACCTGTTCTGCGTACGGCTGGACGCCGCCGTCGACGGCCACGCCAACACCGTCGAGGAGGTGGACGTCGTCCCCGTCCCGAGCGGGCCGGACAACCCCAACGGCAACGTCTTCACCACCCGCGTCACCACCGTCGCCGACAGCGCCGAGGGCGGCCGCCTCGCCGACCCGCTCGCCGGCCGCCGCTGGCGGATCACCAACCCCGGTTCCGCCAACCGCATGGGCAAGCCCGTCGCCTACACCCTGGTCCCGCAGCCGGGGCCGGTCGTCCTCGCCCAGCCGGACTCGGCGGTCGCCCGGCGCATGGCCTACGGCACCAAGCACGTGTGGGTGACCCGCTACCGGCCCGAGCGGCGCTTCCCCGCGGGCGACTACCCCAACCAGAACGCCGGCGGCGCCGGGCTGCCCCGCTGGACCGAGGCGGGCGAGTCGCTGGAGGACACCGAGCTGACCGTCTGGCACACCTTCGGACCCACCCACCTGCCGCGGCTGGAGGAGTGGCCGGTCATGCCCGTCGACCACAGCGGATTCACGCTCAAGCCGACCGGCTTCTTCGACCGCAACCCCTCGCTCGACCTCCCCAAGGAGACCCCGCGGGGCGAGGGCCACTGCCACACCGCCTGACGAGCGCCCACGTCCCGGCCCCGCGGTCCGCACGGACCGCGGGGCCGGGACGCGAGGGCTCAGGAGCGGTGCGGAGGGACGTTGTCGTGGACCCGCTTGGGGTCGGTCTCGGCGACCGGCTCCAGGATCTCCTCGATGCGCGCCATCAGCTCCTTCTCCAGGACGACGCCCGCCGCCTTGGCGTTCTCCGCGACCTGCTCGGGGCGCGAGGCGCCGACGATGGCCGCCGAGACGTTGGAGTTCTGCAGCACCCACGCCACCGCCAGCTGGGCCAGGGACAGCCCGGCCTCGGCGGCGAGCGGCTGGAGCTGCTGGACGGCGTCGAGCACGTCGTCGCGCAGCCACCGGCCGATCATGCCGGCGCCGCCCTTCTCGTCGGTGGCCCGCGAGCCCGCCGGCGGCTCCTGGCCCCGGCGGTACTTGCCGGTCAGCACACCCTGCGCGATCGGCGAGAAGACGACCTGGCCCATGCCCAGTTCCTCGCAGGTCGGGACGACCTCGCCCTCGATGATCCGCCACAGGGCGTTGTACTGCGGCTGGTTCGACACCAGCTGGATGCGCAGCTCCCGCGCCATCGCGTGGGCGCGCCGGATCTGCTCGGCGGGCCACTCCGAGACGCCGATGTAGAGGGCCTTGCCCGAGTGGACGACGTCGGCGAACGCCTCCATCGTCTCCTCGAGCGGGGTGTCCACGTCGTAGCGGTGCGCCTGGTAGAGGTCCACGTAGTCGGTCTGCAGGCGGCGCAGGGAGCCGGCGATCGACTCCATGATGTGCTTGCGCGACAGCCCGCGGTCGTTGCGGCCCGGACCGGTCGGCCAGAAGACCTTGGTGAAGATCTCGACGCCCTCGCGGCGCTCGCCCTTCAGCGCGTCGCCGAGGACCGACTCGGCCCGGGTCCCGGCGTAGACGTCGGCGGTGTCGAAGGTGGTGATGCCGGCGTCCAGCGCGGCGCGCACGCACGCCGTGGCGGCGTCCGCCTCCACCTGCGAGCCGTGGGTGAGCCAGTTGCCGTACGCGATCTCGCTGATGACCAGACCGCTGCGGCCGAGATGGCGGTATTCCATGGGAGTGAAGCCTCCGTTGGCGTGTACGTGGCGAAAATAGGTGCCATGGGCACCTTCCTTCGATCATTCCATGCCCGTGAGCCGTTCCGAGGAGCCGGTCCCCGGGCCGCCACCGGCCCCGGTGGCGGCCCGCCTCAGCGGAAGTCCGGGGTCCACAGGCGCACCGTGGCGAACTCCGCGCCGGGGCGGGTCCGCGAGTACGCGGGCGTCCCGTCGGCCCCGAGGAAGTCGATCGTCGGCCCGCCCCAGCCGCGCGGCCCGGCCGCCTCCGACCGGGCCCGGATACGGGTCCCCGCCGGCTGGTTGGTGTACGCGCTCACGCCGTTCGAGCCGTCCACCTGCCGGTATCTGCGGGCGGCGACGTCCAGCCGGTAGACCCCGTAGGTGTCCGTGAACCACAGCGACCCCGGGTCGCCGTACACCGGCTGGAGATCGCGGCCCTCGCCCTCGAAGCGCACCACGCTGTGCTCGGTCAGCGTCGTGGCCGCACCCCGGCCGGACAGCGCGAAGCGCACCAGGCGCCCGGCGCCGATCGCCCACAGTGCCTCGTGCTCCGGGTCGTACAGCACCCCGCGCGCCCTCGGCAGCGGGACGGTGCGGAACGGCGCGGTCCGCCCCGCGCCCGCGTACAGCCGCAGCCGGCCCGGCGCACCGGAGGCCACCACGATCACGCCGCCCGGGATCCGCTCGATCGCGTACGGGCTGTCGGCCGGAGTGATCGTCTGCCACACGATCGCCCCCGTGTCCTCGCGCACCATCGCCGCCCGGCCACCGGACGCGGCCACGAGCACGACCCGGCCGTACTCCCGCGTCCTGCGCAGCCGCACGTCCGACAGGTGCTGCCAGCTCGTGCCCGCTCCGCCGGGCGCGCTCCAGCGCCACGTGACGGCGGCGCCCCGGGACCAGTCCGCGGCGTCGGGATCGAAGACCAGGACGCCGTTCGTGGCCTGGTCGGCGGTGGCGATGGGATGGCTCGTGCGCGCGGCGTACCGCGTCATGTCCTGCCCCCGTATGTCGTTGATGTGCCAACGAATAATCGGAGGATAGCGACGGACCACCCTGCCAGGATGGGCCGCGTGACCGTACCGCGACCGAACGTCCACGCTTCGCCCGTATGGGAGATCGCCCCGCTCGCCGTTGACGACGCCGTCTCGAAGGACCTGCTGTGGAGGTACTACGACGACATCGTCAGCCGCTACTACGACAGGCCGATGACCCCGGGGGAGATCGACGACCTGCTCACCGAGGACACCAGTGACGACCTCGCCGGCGCCTCCGGGTGCTTCCTCGTCGGCCGCCACGGGGGCCGCCCGGCCGGCTGCGCGGGCGTCCGCCTCCTCGCCCCCGGCGTCGCCGAACTCCGCCGTGTCTGGGTCGCCCCGGCGGCCCGCCGCACCGGCGGGGCCGCACTGCTGGTCGGGGCCGCGGAGCGCGCGGCACGCGATCACCTGGACGCGGACGTGATCCGCCTGGACACCCGGGCCGACCTGGTCGAGGCACGGGCGCTGTACGTGAAGCTCGGCTACCACGAGATCGCCGACTACAACGGCGAACGCCACGCCGACCACTGGTTCGAGAAGCGTCTCGGCCCGGACTCCGGCGCGGCATAGACCCAGCCTCGCGGCCGGGCGGCCGGGCTCCGCAATAATGCACCGGTAGTCCAGCCAGAAAGCAGGTCGCACATCGTGACGACAACGGTCTCGGTCGAGCGCAGGATCGCCGAGGAACTCGGCGTACGGGAAGGACAGGTCCACGCGGCCGTCGGGCTGCTCGACGGCGGCGCGACCGTGCCGTTCGTGGCCCGGTACCGCAAGGAGGCGACGGACGGTCTCGACGACGCCCAGCTGCGCACCCTGGAGGAGCGCCTGCGCTACCTGCGCGAACTGGACGAGCGGCGGGCCGCGATCCTGGAGTCCGTCGAATCCCAGGGCAAGCTCGACGACGCACTGAAGGCGCAGATCCTCGCCGCCGACTCCAAGGCCCGCCTGGAGGACATCTACCTGCCCTTCAAGCCCAAGCGCCGCACCAAGGCGCAGATCGCCCGCGAGGCCGGCCTGGAGCCGCTCGCCGACCGCCTCGCCGGTGATCCGTCCCTGGACCCGCAGGCCGAGGCCGCCGGCTTCGTCGACGCCGACAAGGGCGTCGCCGACGCCGCGGCGGCGCTGGAGGGCGCCCGGGCGATCCTCACCGAGCGGTGGTCCGAGGACGCCGACCTCGTCGGCGAACTCCGCACCCGGATGTGGGAGCGGGGCCGGCTCGTCGCCAAGGTGCGCGAGGGCAAGGAGGAGGAGGGCGCGAAGTTCGCGGACTACTTCGACTTCGCCGAGCCGTTCACCAAGCTCCCCTCGCACCGTGTGCTCGCCATGCTGCGCGGCGAGAAGGAGGAGGTCCTCGACCTCTCCATGGAGCCCGAGGAGCCGGCCGAGGAGGGCCCCTCCACCTTCGAGCGCAAGATCGCCCACCACTTCGGCATCGCCGACCGCGGCCGCCCCGCCGACAAGTGGCTCGGCGACAGCGTGCGCTGGGCCTGGCGCACCCGCTTCCTCGTGCGGCTCGGCCTCGACCTGCGCGTCCAGCTGCGCCAGGACGCCGAGGACGAGGCGGTCCGGGTCTTCGCCGCCAACCTGCGCGACCTGCTGCTCGCCGCCCCCGCCGGCACGCGCGCCACCATGGGCCTGGACCCGGGCTTCCGCACCGGCGTCAAGGTGGCCGTGGTCGACGCGACGGGCAAGGTGGTCGCCACCGACACCATCTACCCGCACGTGCCGCGCAACCAGTGGGACGCCTCCATCGCGACGCTGGCGCGGATCGCCGCCGCGCACAAGGTGGATCTCGTCGCCATCGGCAACGGCACCGCCTCCCGTGAGACGGACAAGCTCGCCGCGGACCTGATCAAGCGGCACCCGGAACTGGGCCTCACCAAGGCCGTGGTGTCCGAGGCGGGCGCCTCGGTCTACTCCGCCTCCGCCTACGCCTCCGCCGAACTCCCCGAGCTCGACGTGTCGCTGCGCGGCGCCGTCTCCATCGCCCGCCGCCTCCAGGACCCGCTCGCCGAACTCGTCAAGATCGACCCCAAGTCGATCGGCGTCGGCCAGTACCAGCACGACCTGTCCGAGGTGAAGCTGTCGCGCTCCCTGGACGCGGTGGTCGAGGACTGCGTGAACGGCGTCGGCGTCGACGTCAACACCGCCTCCGTGCCGCTGTTGCGCCGTGTCTCCGGCATCACCGAGGGCCTGGCCGCCAACATCGTCGCCCACCGCGATGCCAACGGCCCGTTCCGCAGGCGCACCGCGCTCAAGGACGTGGCCCGGCTCGGCCCGAAGGCGTACGAGCAGTGCGCCGGCTTCCTCCGCATCCCCGACGGCGACGATCCCCTGGACGCCTCCAGCGTGCACCCCGAGTCCTACCCCGTGGTCCGGCGGATGAGCACGGCGGCGGGCACCGACATCAAGGCGCTCGTCGGCAACACCTCGGTGCTGCGCGGGCTGCGGCCGCAGGAGTTCGTGGACGACACCTTCGGTCTGCCGACGGTCACCGACATCCTCGCCGAACTGGAGAAGCCGGGCCGCGACCCGCGGCCCGCCTTCAAGACCGCGGTCTTCAAGGAGGGCGTCGAGGAACTCAAGCACCTCAAGCCCGGCATGATCCTCGAGGGCGTGGTCACCAATGTCGCGGCCTTCGGCGCCTTCGTGGACGTCGGCGTCCACCAGGACGGGCTCGTGCACGTCTCGGCGATGTCCAGGAACTTCGTCAGCGACCCCCGCGAGGTGGTGAAGCCCGGCGACATCGTCCGCGTCAAGGTCCTCGACGTCGACATCCCGCGCAAGCGCGTCTCCCTCACCCTCCGCCTGGAGGACGAGGCGGGCGCGCCCAAGGGCAACGCCGCCGGCGGCGGCCGCCAGGAGCGCGGCCCCCGCCCCGACCGCCGCGGCGGCAACGCGCCCCGCCAGTCCCGCGGCGGCGACCGCGACCGCGAGCGCGACCGTCCGGCCGCCGGCGGCGCCATGGCCGACGCCCTCCGCCGGGCCGGTCTGGACAAGGGCCTCGGCGGCGGTAACGGCGGCGGCAACGGCGGCGGAAACCGCCGCCGCGGCTGACGGCTTGTACGACGAGGCGCGCTTCCCCGCGGGAGTCGGGGAGGCGCGCCTCGCTTTCGTTCAGGCGCAGACGGTCCCGGCGGCCGGGAGCCGGCCGTCGATCAGATAGCGGTCGACCGCGGCGTCGACGCAGGTGTTGCCGGCGATGATGTAGGCGCCGTGCCCTTCGCCGTCGTGGGTCAGCAGCCTCCCCGAGGCCAACTGGCCGGCCAGGGCGCGGGCCTGGTCGTAGGGGGTCGCCGGGTCGCCGGTGGTGCCGACGACCAGGATCGGCGCGGCGCCGCTCGCGGTGACGCGGTGCGGGAACTGGTTCGGCGGCACCGGCCAGGAGGCGCACCGCGTCAATTGCGTCGCATAGGCGCGGCCGAACTGGGGTGAGGCCCGCAGATACTCGGGGAGCGCCGCTTCCGCCTGCGCGGCGGACAACCGGGGTCCTCGGGTGGCAGAGAGGCAGTCGACCGCCAGGAACGACTGGAGCGCCACGCCGGGATCCTCCTCGACGCCGGGATCCTCCTCCACGGCGCCGTCCTCCGGCTGCAACGCGGTGCCGTCACGGGTCATCACGAGCCGCAGTGTCTCGCGCAGGTCGTCCCATGCGGCGCCGAGCAGCGCCGTGATGACCACGTCGATGAAGGCGTCGCCGGTGACGGTGGTGTCCTTGCCCAGCTTCAGGGGTGAGGTGTTCAGGTCCGCCACCAGGGTGTCGAGAGTGCGGGCGGCCTCCGCGACGGAGTGCCCGACGGGACAGTCGGGGAGGGTGGCGCAGTCCGCGGCGAAGGCCTCCCACGCGACCTGGTAGCCGTGCGCCTGCGCGAGGTAGGTCCCATATGCGTCGAGGGAGGGATCGACCGCGCCGTCGAGGACCATGCGTCCGACCCGGGAGGGGAAGAGCTCGGCGTAGGTGGCGCCCAGGTAGGTGCCGTAGGAGTGGCCGAGGTAGTTCAGCCGGTCGTCGCCGAGCAGCGCGCGCACCACGTCCATGTCGCGGGCCGTGTCCATGGTGCCGACGTGCGGTAGCAGCCGTCCGGCGTGCCGCTCGCATGCCGCGGCGAGATCCCGGTACTCCGCGAACGCGTCGCCGAATTCGGCGGGCACCGTGCTGGTGATCATGCCGGAGCCGGAGACGGTCATGGGCGAGTCGGTCGCGCAGTCGACCGGGGTGCTGTCGCCGACCCCGCGCGGGTCGACCGCCACCAGGTCGTAGGCGGCGCGAACGTCGGGGGGAAAGGCGTCGGCGAGGTCCGCCAGGCCGGTGACGGCGGACATCCCGGGGCCGCCGGGGTTGTACAGCAGCGAGCCGATCCGCGTCGCGTCCGTCCCCGTCGCCTTCCTGCGTGCGACGGTCAGCAGGACGTCGCCCGCTGCGGGGCGGTCGTAGTCCAGGGGGGCCTTGACCGTGGCGCACTGGAACCCGGCCGCGTCCTCGCACGGCTCCCAGCGGAGCGGCTGCTCGTAGTAGCGCCGCAGTTCCGGGGGCACGGCGGCGGCGCCGGGCGGGACGACCCCCGTCGCGGCGGGGGGTTCGTACGGACCCACGGCGGCACAGGAGGCCAGCAGCAGACCGCAGGCACTCAGCGCGGCTGCCGTGCTGCGCGGTGGTCGTCGGGGACGAGTGGTCATCGTGGTGCCTTTCTGTGGTGTCGGCAGCGGTCCGGGTTCACCCGGAGGTCCTGCCGCCGGGCGCGGAGCGGCAGACCTCTCCCGCGGGCGGGAGCAGGCCGAGGAGGAAGTAGCGGTCGACGGCGCCGTCGACGCAGGTGTCGGCGGCGAGCAGGTAGGCGCCGTGGCCGTCCCCGTCCAGCGTGAGGAGCCGGCCCGAGTCGAGTTGCCCGGCGAGTGCCCGGGCCCAGACGTACGGGGTCGCCGGGTCGCGGGTGGTGCCGACGACGAGGATCGGGGCGCTTCCGTGGGCGGCGATGGGATGCGACGGCTGGTTCGGCATGGCCGGCCAGTGGGCGCATCGGGGGAGTTGTACGGCGTAGAGGGCGCCGAACTGGGGCGAGGCCCGCAGGAATTCGGGCAGCGAGGCCTTCGCCTGGGCGGCGGTGAGCCGCGGTCCGAGCGGGGAGCTCAGGCACGAGATCGCCGCGTACGACTGGTCACCCGGGACCGTGGTGTCCTCGTCGAGGAACCGCTGCAGGAGCGCGCCGTCCCCGGCCCGCACGTCGCCCAGCAGTTGCCGTAGCACATCCCATGCCGCGGGGTTCAGCGTGTTCATCACCGCGGCGAGGAGATCGCCCCCCGTGATGGTGATGTCCTTTCCCTGGCGCAGCGGGGCGCGATCAAGGATGTCGGCCATCGTGTCCAGCGTGCGGTTCGTCTCGGTCACGGAGCGGCCGACGGGACAGTCGGGGAGGGTGGCGCAGTGGGCGGCGAAGGCCTCCCACGCCACCTGGTAGCCGTGTATCTGGCCCAGATAGAAGTGGTATCCGTCCAGGGTGGGGTCGAGGGCGCCGTCGAGCACCAGCCGTCCGACGCGGGCCGGGAAGAGTTCGGCGTAGGTGGCGCCCAGGTAGGTGCCGTAGGAGTAGCCGAGGAAGTGCAGTCGCTCGTCGCCCAGCAGCGCGCGCACGACGTCCAGGTCGCGAGCCGTGTCCAGGGTGCCGACATGGGGCAGCAGCCGTCCGGCGTGTTTGCCGCAGGCGGCGGCCGTCCGCGCCGACTCGGCGTCGAAGTCCTCGAACTCCCTTTCCTCCGACTCGGGGAGGGTGGCGGCGGTGTCCTCGGGGCAGATCACCGGGGTGCTGCGTCCCACGCCGCGTGGGTCGACCGCGACCAGGTCGTAGGCGGCGCGCATGGCGGGGGAGAAGAGCCCGGTGTAGGACACCAGGTCGTCGATCGCGGACCCGCCGGGCCCGCCGGGGTTGAACAGCAGCGACCCGATCCGCTCGGCCCCGTCTCCGGTGGCCCGTTCGCGGATGGCGCCGAGCCGGATGTCACCCGCCTCGGGACGGGCGTAGTCCAGGGGCGCCTTGAGGGTGGCGCACTGGAACGCGGGCCGGTCCGGGCAGGTCTCCCAGTGGAGCGTCTGCCGGTAGTAGGGCAGCAGCTCCGCCGGCACGTCGCCGGCCGCGGGGTCGTTCCGTCCCCCGGTGGCGCAGGCGGTCAGCAGCAGGCCGCACGCACCCCACAGGGCCACGGTGCGGCGAAGGCCGGTCCCGCCGGATCCCGCGGTCGTCCGGGTGGTGGTCATCGGTCCCCCGCTCAGTGGCAGACCGTGCCGGCGGGCGGGAGTTGGCCACTCAGCAGATAGCGGTCGACAGCGTTGTCGACGCATGCGCTTCCCTCGGGCTGTATGTAGGCGGTGTGCCCGTCGCCGTCCCAGGTGAGGAGCCGGGCGGAGGACAACTCGCGGGCGAGCGCTTGGGACCAGGCGTAGGGGGTCGCCGGGTCGCGGGTGGTGCCGACGACCAGGATCGGCGGGGCTCCGGGTGCGGTGATGGCGTGCGAGGGCTGGCTCGGGCCGGCCGGCCAGTGCCTGCACAGGGTGAGGAAATCGATGTAGTACGTCCAGAACTGCGGTGAGGCGCGACGGAACGCCGGGAGGGCAGCCTCGGTCTGCGCCGGGGTGTACCGCGGGCCGAGCATGCCGCTCAGGCAACTCACCGCCGTGTACCACTCGTAGCCGGAGCCGGACTCCTCCTGGGCCGCACCGGAGAGCTTCTGCAGGGAGACGGTGTCACCGGCGGAGGCCGCCTCACGCAACCCCGCACGCAGTTGCTCCCAGTCCGGCGCCCGCAACGCGTCCGAGACGACGCGGAGGAGGTCGTCGCCGGTGAAGGTGATGTCCTTGCCCTCCCGCAGCGGGTTCCGGTCGAGATCGGCCACCAGGGCGTCGAGGGCGCGGTCGGCCTCCGCCACGGAACGACCGACGGGGCAGTCGGCTCGGGTGGCGCAGTCCGCGGCGAAGGACTCCCATGCCACCTGGTATCCCCGCGCGGAGTTCAGCATGCGGTGGTAGCCGTCGAGCGCGGGGTCCATCCCCCCGTCGAGGACCATGCGGCCCACGTGCGAGGGGAAGAGTTCGGCGTAAGTGGCCCCGAGATAGGTGCCGTAGGAGAAGCCGAGGAAGTGCAGCCGGCCGTCCCCGACGAGGGCGCGCATCAGGTCCATGTCCCGTGCCGCGTCCGGGGTGCCGACGTGGGGCAGCAGCCTTCCCGCGCCCAGCCGGCACGTCTCGGCGATCTCCTCGCGCTCCTCGTCCAGGACCGTGAAGTCCGACAGCCCGGCGACGGCTGCCGGACCGGACTCGGGGAGGCCGGCGGACGCGTCGGCGTCGCACTCCACCGGGGTGCTGTCGCCGACCCCGCGCGGGTCGACGGCGACCAGGTCGTAGGCGGCGCGCACCCCGGAGGAGAAGGCGGGGCCGAGGCCCCACAGCCCGCTGACGGCGGACTCGCCGGGTCCGCCGGGGTTGTACAGCAGGGAGCCGATGCGCTCCGCGCCGGTTCCGGTGGACTTCATGCGCGTGGCGGCCAGCGAGATGTCGCCCGCCTCGGGGTGGGCGTAGTCCAGCGGTGCCTTCAGGGTCGTGCACTGGAAGGACGGCTGGTCGGCGCAGGGCTTCCAGTGGAGCTTCTGCCCGTAGTAGCGGGCGAGTCCGGGTGGTACGGCTTCCGCGGGCGCGGCGCCGTCCGGCGCCAACCGGGTCGCGGCGGGTGCGTGCCCGGCGTCGAGGGACGCACAGGCGGTCGCCAGCAGCGCGCAGGTGCTCAGCAGGGCGACCGCGCCGCGTCGTCCCGTTCCGCGTCGTCCATGGCCGGTGTGTCGGACAGCGTCCATCGCCGTGCCTTTCTGGGAGTGGTGCCGTCAGTCGCAGACGGTGTCTTCCGGTGGGAGCCGCCCGTCGAGGAGGTAGTCGTCGACGGATGTGTCGACGCAGCGGCTGCCCTGCTGGTAGGCGGTGTGTCCGTCGCCGTCCCGGGTGAGGAGCCGGCCGGCGGAGAGTTGCCGGGCGAGTGCCCGGGCCTGGTCGTACGGTGTGGCGGGATCGCGGGTGGTGCCGACGACGAGGATCGGCGGGGTGCCGCGTGCGGTGATGCGGTGCGGGACCTGGGTCGGCCGGGCCGGCCAGTGGGCGCACATCGGAAGGAATCCGGCGTAGTACGCGCCGAACTGGGGCGCCAGGCGGCGGAATTCGGGCAGCGCCGCCCGTGTCTGGGCGGCGGTCGACCGCGGTCCGAGCGCGGAGCTCAGGCAGTTGATCGCCGTCAGGGACTGATCACCCGAGTCCGCGTCCTCGTCGGTGCCGAGCAGCCGCCGCAGGGTGCCCGCGCCACCCGTTCGAACCTCGTGGAGCAGGACGCGCAGGGCGTCCCACGCCGGTGCCGAGAGCCCCGAGGTGACCGCCGTGAGGAGTTCGTCGCCGGAGCGGGCGGCATCCCGGTCGAGCTCCCGGACCAGGGTGTCCAGGGTGCGGCCCGCCTCCTGGACGGAGTGGCCGACGGGGCAGTCGGGGCGGGTGGCGCAGTCCGCCGCGAAAGACTCCCAGGCGATCTGGTAGCCGCGCGCCATGCCGAGGGTGGCCCGGTAGGCGTCCATGTCGGGGTCGATGGCGCCGTCGAGGACCATGCGGCCGACGCGGGTGGGGAAGAGCTCGGCGTAGGTCGCGCCGAGATACGTCCCGTAGGAGTAGCCGAGGAAGTGCAGGCGGTCGTCCCCGAGGAGCCCGCGTACGAGGTCCATGTCCCGGGCGGCGTCGGGGGTGCCGACGTGCGGCAGCAGACGGCCCACGTGGCGTGCGCAGGCCGTGGCGATCAGCGCGAACGCCGGCTCCGGGCCGTCGGCGACGGGACCGGCTCGGGTCCCGTCGCCGGGCGGCGGGGCACCGGTCGGGCAGTCCACCGGGGTGCTGCGTCCCACGCCCCGGGGGTCGATGCCGACCAGGTCGTACGCGGCGCGCAGGGCGGGGGAGAAGCCGTCGGCGAAGGACATCAGGTCGTCGATCGCCGACACGCCGGGCCCGCCGGGATTCAGCAGCAGGGAGCCGATGCGCGCGCTGCGGGGCCCGCCGGCCCGGAGGCGGACGGCGGCCAGCCGGATGTCGCCCGCCGCCGGGCGGTCGTAGTCCAGGGGCACCGTCACGGTGGTGCACTGGAACGACGCCCTCTCCTCGCAGGGCCGCCAGTCGAGCCTCTGCCGCTGGTAGCGCGCCAGGTCCGGCGGCCCGGCGGAGGTCGCGGAGGGGGACGGTGCCGCGGACGGGGACGGTACCGAGGGCACGGACGGCACGGTCGGCACCGAGAGCAGGGACGGCACCGCCGGGGCGGACCGCACCGCGTTCGCGGACTGCGGCGGGCGCTGGGGCGAACAGGCCGTCAGGACCAGGCAGCCGCCGAGCAGCCCGGCCGCGCAACGCCGCCGCCACCTGGAGGTCCGGCCCGGGGCCCGCACCGAGGTCATCGCCCGTCAGACGCAGACCGTGCCGGCGGAC
Organism: Streptomyces sp. NPDC026673; assembly: GCF_040638135.1. NCBI lineage: Bacteria > Bacillati > Actinomycetota > Actinomycetes > Kitasatosporales > Streptomycetaceae > Streptomyces > Streptomyces sp. NPDC026673. Next base: position 141,600 of record NZ_JBEZXR010000006.1, read on the forward strand.
GGGAGCCGTCCGTCCGTCAGATAGCCGTCGATGGCGCTCTCGACGCAGGTGCTGCCCCGGTGGTAGGCGGTGTGTCCGTCGCCGTCCCAGGTGAGGAGGCGTCCGGAGGAGAGCTGTCGGGCGAGTGCCTGGGCCCAGGTGTACGGGGTGGCCGGATCGCGCAGCGTGCCCACGACCACGATCGGCGGGGCACCGGCCGCGGTGATGCGGTGCGGGGACTGGTTCGGTCGGGCGGGCCAGTCGGTGCACATGGGAAGGGTCGCGGCGTAGCTTTCGCCGAACTGGGGGGTGACGCGGAGGAATTCCGGCAGGGCCGCCCGCGCCTGCGCGACGGTGGACCACGTACCGAGCGTGGAACTCAGGCAGGACACCGCGTAGTACGACTGGTCGCCCGGATTCTCGTTCCCGTCGGTTCCCACCAGCGCCTGTACCGCCGCGGTGTCACCCGCCCGCACCTCCCCGAGCGCGGCGCGCAGCGTCTCCCAGTCCGGAGTCCTGAGTCCGACGATCACCGCGTTGAGGAAGGCGTCGCCGTTGACGACGACGTCCTTGCCCTGCTTCAGGGGGGTGCGGTTCAGCTCTGCCACCAGGGCGTTCAGGGTGCGGCCGGCCTCCTGGACGGAGTGGCCGACGGGGCAGTCCGGGCGGGTGGCGCACTCGCGGGCGAAGGACTCCCAGGCGATCTGGTAGCCGCGCGCCTGGCCGAGTGTGTAGCCGTATCCGTCGAGGGCGGGGTCGATGGCGCCGTCGAGGACCATGCGCCCGATGTAGGTGGGGAAGAGTTCGGCGTAGGTGGCGCCGAGGTAGGTGCCGTAGGAGAAGCCCAGGTAGTGGAGGCGGTCGTCGCCCAGGAGGGCGCGTACGACGTCCATGTCCCGGGCCGCGTCCACGGTGCCCACATGGGGCAGCAACCGCCCCGCGTGGCGCCCGCATTCGGCCGCGACCTCCGCGAAGACCGCGGCCGATTCGTCGATGTCCGCCCTGCGCGCCACCTGACCGGACGCCGTCGCGGGCGCTGCGGCGTCGCAGTCCACGAGGGTGCTGGCGCCGACGCCGCGCGGGTCGACCGCGACGAGGTCGTATGCGGCGCGCACGGCGGGCGAGAAGGAGTCGGCACTGCTCAGGAGGTAGTCGATCGCGGAGACTCCCGGTCCACCGGGGTTCATCTGGAGCGACCCGATGCGCGTGGCGCCGTTCCCGGTGGCCTTCTGGCGTATCGCGGCCAGAGTGATGTCACCCGCCTGCGGACGGGCGTAGTCCAGCGGCACCTTGATGGTTCCGCACTGGAACGACGGCACCCCGGCACAGGTCTCCCAGTCGAGCTTCTGCTCGTAGTAGCGCCCCAGTTCGGCCGGGACGGCGGGGGCCGCGCCTCCGGCCGGCACCAGGTGGACCGTCTGCCGGAGGTCGCCCGCCGCGCATGCCGTGAGCAGCAGCCCGCAGGTGGCGAGTACGGCGAGGGCGCCGTGGAGCCTGTGCCGAGAGGGGGTCATGACCACGCCTTTCTGTGCCGCGCGGGGCGCGGCTGGTCGGGATCGGGTCGCGGGTTCGTCGAGGTGGGCGTCTGCGTGTCAGTCGCAGGCGGTGCCGTCGGCCGGGGGTCGGCCGTGGAGGAGGTAGTCGTCGACAGCGGTGTCCACACAGGCGCTGCCGCGCTGGTAGGCGGTGTGTCCGTCGCCGTCCCAGGTGAGGAGGCGTCCGGAGGACAGCTGTCGGGCGAGTGCCTGGGCCTGGTCGTAGGGGGTGGCGGGGTCGCGGGTGGTGCCGAGGACGAGGATCGGCGGGGCACCGGCCGCGGTGATGCGGTGCGGGACCTGGGTCGGCGGGGCCGGCCAGTGGGCGCACGTCGAGAGGTCCTCGTTGTAGAACGCCCCGAACTGGGGCGAGACCCGCTCGAATTCGGGCAGTGCGGCCAGCGTCCGCGCGGGAGAGGACCGCGGTTCGAGCGCGGTGCTCAGGCAGTTGACCGCCGTCATGGACTCGTTGCCGGGCTCGGCCTCCTCGTCACCGCCGGCCAGTCGCTGCAGGGCCGTGGTGTCACCGGTCCGCAGCCCGCCGAGCGCGGTGCGCAGCTCACTCCAGTCGGCGGTGCGGAGCACGTCGACGATCGCGCCGAGGAGGGCCTCGCCGTCGAGGAGGACGTCCTTGCCCCGCCGCACCGGGGCGCGGTCGAGGGCGTCGACCAGGGTGTCCAGCGTGCGGCCGGCCTCCTGAACGGAGCGGCCGACGGGGCAGTCGGGACGGGTGGCGCAGTCGGCGGCGAAGGACTCCCAGGCGACCTGGTATCCGCGTGCCTGGTTCAGGTAGGCGTGATGGCCGTCCATGGCCGGGTCGACCGCGCCGTCGAGGACCATGCGGCCCACCCGGGTGGGGAAGAGCTCGGCGTAGGTGGCGCCGAGATAGGTGCCGTAGGAGAAGCCGAGGAAGTACAGGCGGTCGTCGCCCAGGAGGGCGCGCGTGACGTCCATGTCCCGGGCGGCGTCGAGGGTGCCGACGTGGGGCAGCAGCGGCCCGGCGTGCTTCGCGCAGCCGGCGGCGACCTCCGCGTGGTGGGCGGCCCAGGCGTCGATGACCGCCGCGTCCGAAGCGGCCGCTCCGCGTGTCGCGGCGGTCGCGGAGGTGCCGCTGTCGCAGTCCACCGGGGTGCTGAGTCCGACGCCGCGCGGGTCGACCGCCACCAGGTCGTACGCGGCGCGCAGGGCCGGGGGGTAGACGTCCGCGAAGTCCCGCAGGTCCTCGATGGCGGAGGAGCCCGGGCCGCCGGGATTGATCTGGAGCGACCCGATGCGCGCGGCGCCGTTCCCGGTCGCCTTCCTGCGCATCGCCGCCAGGGTGATGTCCCCCGCCTTCGGGTGCGCGTAGTCCCGCGGCACCCTCAGGCGCGCGCACTGGAACGACGGGTCGTGGCACGGCTTCCAGCGCAAAACCTGTTCGTAGTAAGGCCGCAACGCGGCAGGCGGGGCGGCCGCGGGGGAGGCCGCTCCGGCGGGAGCCGGCGCGGTGGTCCGCCGCAGGTGGGTGGTGGCGGTGCACGCGGTGAGCAGCAGCCCGAAGGTGACCAGCACCGCGAGCGCGCCGCGTGGCACGCGCCGGGGTATTCGGCCCGTGGCCGGGACAGCGTCCATCGCCACGCCTCCGTTTCCGCCCGTTGCGAGACGCGGGGCTGGTCGGCATCGGTGAGCGGCCGCACGGCGGGCCCGGGCGCCGCGTCCCGCCGGGGAGCGGCGATGCCTCCGGCCCGCCTCCTGCTTGCGTAACCAGGTCATCACAGATCGTGCGCGGGTGACCGTCCGGCTGGGCCGAACGCGTGAACCCGCCGGGTCGCCCCCGCCGCGAAGCCCATCACAAGTGCGCGAAAGCGCACGCAAGTTGACCGGTATCGCTCTGGTCCCCCACGCCACGCCGCGGCTACCGTCCGCGCGTGCCTTCACCCATGCGCGCCACCCGCCCCCGCACCGACCGCATCCGCATACGGACCACCTCCCTCGTGGCGGCCGTGATCGCCGCCCTCGCCGCCGTCCTCCTCCCGGCGACCGCCGTGCAGGCCGCGCACGCCGCGGGGACGGTGAGAGACGGACTGAGCCGGCCCGACTACTCGTACGCCGACGCCATCCGCGAGGCGGTCTGGGTCGACACGGGCCGCGACGACGACGGCGACGGCCGCGGCGACCGCGTCGCCGCCGACATCGTGCGTCCCCGCGAACCCGCCGCCGTCGGCCGCAAGGTGCCGGTGATCATGGACGCGAGTCCCTACTACTCGTGCTGCGGGCGCGGCAACGAGGGCCAGTTGAAGACCTACGACGACCAAGGCCGCATGATCCAGGCCCCGTTGTACTACGACAACTACTTCGTCCCGCGCGGCTACGCCGTCGTCCTGGTGGACCTGGCCGGCACCAACCGCTCCGACGGCTGCGTGGACGTGGGCGGCCGCTCCGACATCGGCTCCGCCAAGGCCGTGATCGACTGGCTGAACGGCCGGGCCAGGGCCTACACCTCCCGCACCGGCACGCAGCCCGCGAGCGCCCGCTGGTCCACCGGCGACGTCGGCATGATCGGCAAGAGCTGGGACGGCACCATCGCCAACGGCGTCGCCGCGACCGGCGTGCGCGGCCTGCGCACGATCGTGCCGATCAGCGCCATCAGCTCCTGGTACGACTACTACTTCCAGCAGGGCGCCGCCCTCTACGACTCCGGCCCCGACTGGCTGTCCGACTACGTCGAGAGCCCGGCCGCCCGCGCCCGCTGCGCCGCCGTGCAGCAGCGCATCGTGGACGGGGCGCCGCGCAGCGGCGACTGGACCGCGTTCTGGAACGAACGCGACTACACCAAGGACGCGGGCAATGTCCGCGCGAGCGTCTTCGCCGTCCACGGCATGCAGGACCTCAACGTCCGCACCAAGCACTTCGGCCAGTGGTGGAACGCGCTGGCCGCGCACGGCGTGGAGCGGAAGGTGTGGCTGTCGCAGACCGGGCACGTCGACCCGTTCGACTTCCGGCGCGGCCCGTGGGTCTCCACCCTGCACCGCTGGTTCGACCACTACCTGCTCGGCGTCCGCAACGGCGTGGAGCGCGAGCCCGCGGCCGACATCGAGCGCGGCCCCGACCACTGGACCACCGACCGCGCGTGGCCCCCGGCCGGCACCGAGCGGACGCCGCTGAGCCTGCGGCCCGGCGCCACGCCGGGCCAGGGCAGCCTGAGCACCGCCCCCGCCCTGCCCGGGAGCACCGCGGCCTTCACCGACGCGCCGCAGGAGTGGGAGGAGGACTGGGCCGCCGGCGCGGACACCCCGAGCGCCTCCAAGACCGTCTTCACCACCGGCACCCTCGCCCGCGACCTGCGGCTGGCGGGCACCGGAAAGGTCACCGTCACCGCGTCCTCCTCCACCACCGGCGCCCACCTGTCGGCGGTCCTGGTCGACCTCGGGCCGGACACCGTCCGGGACTTCCTCGCGGCGAAGGAGGGCATCGTCAACCTGGCCACGCGCTCCTGCTGGGGAGAGGGCACCGCGGGCGACAGCCCCTGCTTCCTCGACACCGCGGCCGACACCGTGGACGTCGCCCACACCGTGGTGAGCCGGGGCTGGGCCGATCTCGGGCACGCCGCCTCCGCGCGGCACGGGCGGCCGCTCGTCCCGGGCCGGCCCTACACCGTCACCGTCACCCTGGGCGCGACCGACCACGTCGTCCCGGCCGGGCACCGGCTCGCGCTCATCGTCGCGGGCACCGACGGCGGACTGATCGAGCCCCCCGGCACCACCCCCACCGTCACCATCGACCTCGCCCGCTCGCACGCCCTGCTCCCGCTCGTGGGCGGAGCCCGCGGACTCCGCGGCACGACCCCGCACACGGCCGCCGCGCACCGCGCCGCCGACGCCCCGCTCGCGCCTCCCGGGGACGCCCGGACCGTACCCGCGGGGCGCTGACCTGGGCCTGCCCGTCCGCCTTCACGCGAGGTGAAGGCGGGCGGGTAGTGTCAGCGGGTCAGCGATAGTTGTACTAGGAAGCAACAGCACCCGTGGACAGCACCAAGAAGACCGCCGAGGACGCCCCCGCCGACGAACCCGGCGCCGACCGCCTCCCGGCGGCCGGCCCGGAAGACCACGGCGCCCGGCGGCGCTGGCTCATGGACACCCGTCCGCTGCGCCACCCCGCCTACCGCCGCCTGTGGAGCTCCACCACCGTGACCGCCGTGGGCAGCCAGCTCACCGCCGTCGCCGTGCCCAAGCAGATCTACGACATCACCGGCTCGTCCGCGTGGGTGGGCTACTCCAGCCTCGCCGGGCTGGTCCCGCTGGTGATCTTCGCACTGTGGGGCGGGGCCGTCGCCGACAGCGTGGACCGCCGCAAGCTGATGCTGTTCACCAACATCGCCATCGCCGTCACCTCGCTGCTCTTCTGGGTGCAGGCCTTCGCGGGCGCGCAGTCCGTCTGGCTGCTCATGGTGCTGCTCGCCGCCCAGCAGGCGGCGGCCGGCATGAACGCCCCCGCGCGCAGCGCCGCCATCGCCCGCCTGGTCCCCGCCGAGGAACTGCCCGCCGCCATCGCGCTGGGCTCGACCGTCATGCAGACCGGCCTGATCGTCGGCCCGCTCCTGGCCGGTGTACTGATACCCGTCATCGGCCTGGCCGACCTCTACCTCATCGACGCGATCGCCCTCACCGCGACGGTGTGGGCGGTATGGCGGCTGCCCGCGCTGCCGCCCCTGGAGTCGAACGGGACGCCCGTCGCCCGGCGCGGCGGCTGGCGCGAGGTGGGCGCCGGCTTCCGCTACATCACCGCGCAGCGCATCCTGCTGCTGTCCTTCCTCGCCGACATCGTCGCCATGGTCTTCGGCATGCCGCGCGCCCTGTTCCCGCAGCTCGCCGACACCACGTACGCCTCCTGGGACGAGGGCTTCGCGCTCGGCCTGCTGTACGCGGCCATCCCCATCGGCGCCGTCGCCGGCGGACTGTTCTCGGGCACCTTCTCCCGCGCGAAACGGCACGGCCTGATGGTCGTCATAGCGGTCTGCGGCTGGGGCGCGGCGATCGCCGGACTCGGGCTCAGCGGCAGCCTGTGGTGGGCCGCGGGCTTCCTGGCGCTGGCCGGATTCGCGGACATGGTCTCGATGGTGTTCCGCAGCGCCATCCTGCAGTCGGCCGCGACCGACGACATGCGCGGGCGAATGCAGGGTGTCTTCACCGTGGTCGTCGCGGGCGGCCCCCGGCTGGCCGACCTCCTGCACGGCACGGCCGGTTCGGCGTTCGGCACGCGGAGCGCGGTCACCGTCGGGGGCGTGCTCGTGGTGGTCGTGATGCTCGGCCTCGCGGCGGCGTTCCCCGCGTTCACCCGCTACCGGGGGGCCTGAGCGGAGGAGGTGCCGAGTGCCCCGGCCCCGCTGTGGCGGTTTCCGGCGGCGACCCGGCCGCCGCCCCGTCCCGGTCGGGCACACGGGGGGCGGGGGCACGTCCGCGAGGTTCCGGCGGAGTGCCGGGTTTGATCGTACCTGGCGCTGCGCGCGGCTTTCCCGAGGGGGCTCGGCGTGCCTCCGTTGTCGTGTGCGGGTGCGGTGTGGTTGATGTGGGGTTTTTCCCCGCCCGCCCTCCCGATTGCCCGGCGCGATCGGTGCGGGCCTCGCGCGTGTGTGGTGGGCCGGGGTCGGGGCCTCCGGGGCTGGGCATTCTGGACCGCACATTTATGTGCATGGCGGGCGGTACTTGTTGTGCCGTCTGTGCCGCACAACAAATACACGTAAGTGTCCAGAACGCCCACCCCTACGACCCCGCCCCCTCCCTCTCGTAGCGCGCCTGATCCCCGGAGGGGGGTCAAAGGGGGAACATGCCTCCGCCACGACAACGCGCCGGAACACCGGACCCCGGCCCGCCGCCCGCACCGGGGCCCTGGTTTTCAAGGCGCCAAGGGTGCCTTCCCACGTCGCCATGGCCGGTACGCGTCTCCACGGGATCCATCTCGGGAGATGCCCCAGACCTGAGACCGGGAAGATTTGAACCCGTGCCCGGCTACATGCTGATTCCGCCGGAGCAAGCCCCTGCGCGGCCCGCATTATCCGCCACAGCGGCGGCATGCTCAGCGCCGTCATCAGCAGGATCACGGTGGCGCCGATACCGGCGTAGGGGAGGAAGAACCACCAGTCCTTGACCGGTTTGACGACGATGTCGAGCATGATCGTGCCGACCTTCCCCTGGGCGCTGCACTGCCCCCGATGTGGCGGCGCGTGCTGGTCGGCGGAGGGGCTCTTTCCGTTTCACCCCCTCCGGGGATCAGGCGCGCTACGAGAGGGAGGGGGCGGGGGAGTTGGGGGCACCCCCGGCCGAAGGCTGGGGGAGGGAGGGCGGGCGGGGAAAAACCCAACCGCAACCACAAACGCGCCGCACACGACAACCGGGCCGCACCCCCCGCGGCCCCCCACATTGCACCCCCAGAGTGAACGCATGCGTCGATCAGCGTAGTGCGCCGCAGGCTCCCCGCACCCGCCCGGATAAGAGTGAGGGGTACGCATCCGGAGGAGCAGCGCATGCCGCATGCCGCAGCGGGACGTTCCCGCCGGGTCCCGGCGGGGGCCGCGGTCGGGTTGTTCGCGGCACTGCTGTGTCTGCTCCACGCGTTGTGGGCGACGGGGGCCGCCGCCCTGCAACCGCTCGAGCCGGCGGCGGCCGTCTCCGTCGTCACGGACGACCCCGGCGCACCGGCGCACCATCACCCCGCGAGCGTGGGGCGGCGCACCGTCCCCCAGGCGGGTCCCCAGCAGCGCGCGACCGCGCTCCAGGGGCATGCCGCCGACGTCGTCCACGACACCTGTCCCCCGGATCCCGTCGGGGCCGCGGTCCGCGGTCCCGTCCGGCACACCTTTCCCGCGGGCAGACCCGACCACCTGCACATCGTCCTGCGCTGCTGACGGCGCCCGGCCGTCGCCGCCGCGCGGCGGCCCGCAGCCATGCCGGCCGACAGGACGACACCCGCAGGAGGAACACCATGCCCCTGGACATCTACGCAGCCCTGGGCGCGCTCGTGCGCGCCGAGGCAGCCCGCGACCGCGAGCGGCGGGCGGCCGCACGCCCCGATACGCGGCGCGACACCGCCCCCGACCGCACGGCGGCGCCCGACGCGCCGCCGGAGGAACCGAGGGGGTTCACCGAACGCCGCCATGAGTGACACCCCGGCGGCGTGACCTCACCGGGCACCGGACCGGCGGCCACCATGCCGCCGGGCCGGTGCCCGGTGAGGCGTCGACCCAGGGAGCACCACACGGGGGGAACCGCCGCGCCCGATGCCGCGTTTACCGGAGTGAGCGCGGCATGCGCCGCGGACGGAGGCGGGAAGATGTCCAATCGCGCGAAGGTCGCCGTTGGCGGCGTGGCTGTCGGCCTGATCCTGCTGTGGGTCCTCCCGGCATGGCTGGCCCTGCTGATCATCGTGGGCGTGCCCGTGGCCGCCTACCTCACCCTCGACCCTTCCCAGCGCCGCAGGCTCCGCAAGGTCAACCGGCGCCAGATCGGCAGGTGACGGCCCGCGGGGCGGGGACCGCCGTCAGGTGACGGAGCCCGCGGCGGCGCCCGTCCGGAGGTCCGGGCCCCAGCGGTCGAGCGCGGCCTGCAGGTCGAGGGGGAGCGGGCCGGCGAGTTCCTGGGTCGCGGGCCAGTCCTCGCGGGGGACGCGCCACATGACCTCGAACTCGTTGCCGTCCGGGTCCTTGGCGTACAGCGACTTCGACACGACGTGGTCGCTGGCGCCGACGAGCGCGCCCCGCTCGGTGAGCGTTCGGGCGGTGTCGGCCAGTTCGCCGAGCGTGCCGACCTCCCAGGCGAGGTGGTAGAGCCCGACGCGGCCCTGCTCGGGTCCCGGCGCGTCCGGGCCGATGGCGAAGAGTCCCAGGTCGTGGTCGTTGAGGGTGTCCTCGGCGCTGAGGAAGGCGGCGCGGCCGGGGATCTCCACGTCGACCTTGAAGCCGAAGACGGCTGTGTAGAACTCGACGGACTGCGCGACGTCACGGATGTAGAGCACGGCGTGGTTCAGACGGCGGACTGGCATGGCGTCAGAGTATCCGCTGATCATTGAATGTTCAATAAATCCTCTCGTTAGAATGATCGTCCGATGTCCGACGAGGGGAGCAGGGCGACCATGACCGCGACCGTCACCGCCGTCAGCCGCGACAAGGGCCACAACTTCAGCAAGCCCCCGCGCGACAGCATCCGGCTGCTCACCGGGCTGGGTGTGGAGGGCGACGCCCACCTCGGGGTGACGGTGCAGCACCGTTCGCGTGTGGCCCAGGACCCGACCCAGCCCAACCTGCGCCAGGTCCACCTCATCCACGGCGAGCTCCACGACGAGCTGCGCACGGCCGGCTTCGAGGTCGCCCCGGGCGAGCTCGGCGAGAACGTCACCACACGCGGCCTCGACCTGCTGGGTCTGCCGGTGGGGACGCTGCTGCGGCTCGGCGCCGAGGCGGTCGTCGAGGTGACCGGGCTGCGCAACCCCTGCCTGCAGATCGACGGCTTCCGGGAGGGCCTGCTCAAGCAGGTCGTCGGCCGCGACGAACACGGTGCGATCGTCCGCAAGGGCGGGATCATGGGCGTTGTCCTGACCGGCGGTGAGGTGCGGCCCGGCGACCCGATCGCCGTCGAGCTCCCCCCGGAGCCGCACCGTCCGCTCGAGCGGGTCTGACCTCAGGACAGCGCGCAGGAATCGACCACGTCCCCGCTCGCCGGCCGCGGCACCGTGTGGTCCGCGGGCGGAGTGCGGCCCCGCTCCACCCAGGACGTCAGCGCGTCGAACGCGGCCCGGTAGCAGGGCAGGATCGGGCGCAGCCGGTCCGGATACGTGTCGTACAGGCCGTCGACGTGGTTGCCGCCCTCGATGGCGTAGTAGCGGTGCAGCGCGCCCCGGCCGGCGGAGTCGATCATGCGGGCGTAGACGTCCGAGTCGGTCGCCTTCGGCAGCAGCGTGTCCAGGGTGCCGTGCAGGGTGATCATCGGCTTGCCGATGCGCCCGGTCAGCGACACCCGGCCGACGGCCCGGTGCACGGCGGCCGGTCGCGCCGCGTAGTCGTAGTCCGCGTCCGACGCGCAGGGGGCCAGGATCTCGGGCACGGTCGCGCCCGCGCTCGCACCCGGGCAGGCCGGGTCATAGGCGGGGTCGAACGCGGCGCGGTACACCTTCTGGGTGAGTCCCCAGTACGCCTGCTGGTGGTAGGCCCACAGGAACTCCGAGCCCGGCGCGAAACCGGCCGCGAGCAGATCGGCGTCCGTGGCCCGGCCCTGGGCGCGGGCCACCGTGACGGGCAGTGAGGTCAGCAGATTGGGGCCGTCCGCCGTCCACAGCGTGCCCTCCCAGTCCACGCCGCCGTCGTAGAGGGCCGGGTGGTGTTCCAGTTGCCAGCGGGTGAGGTAGCCCCCGTTGGAGATGCCGGTCATGTACGTACGGTGCGGCGCGCGGCCGTACCGCGAGGCCACCGCCGCCTTCGCGGCCACCGTGAGCTGGGTCGTACGCCGGTTCCACTCGGCCAGCGCGTCGCCCGGACGGCGGCCGTCGGTGTAGAAGTCCGGCCCGCTGTTGCCCTTGTCGGTGGAGGCGAAGGCGTAGCCGCGGGCGATCGCCCAGTCGGAGATCAGGACGTCGAGCGAGTACTGCTTGCGGGTGCCCGGCGCGCCCGTGACGATCAGGCCGCCGTTCCAGCGGTCCGGCAGCCGCAGCACGAACTGGGCGTCGTGCCGCCAGCCGTGCGTGGTGTTGAAGCCCGAGGTGTCCGGGAAGTAGCCGTCGACCTGTACGCCCGGCACGCCGGACGGCCGGGTGGTGCCGGCCGCCGCCAGGCCCGCCTGGTCGGCGGTGTCGGTGTACGCGCTGCCGGCCAGCGCCGTGGTCGTCATGTCGGGCAGGCAGGCCTTCTGCTGGTGCTCGGCGCCGGGCACGGTGACCCGGTCCAGCCGGGCGCAGTGACCTGCCGTGCCCGCGGCCGCCTCCGCCCCGGCCGGGACCGCGGCGGTGCCGAGCGCGAGCAGGGCGGCGGCGAGCAGGGGGACGCCTCTCCAGGGGCGCATGGGGAGCCTCCATTTGCACGTCGGGGATGGCTGCCGCCACATCGTGGCCGCCCGCACCCGGCGCGGCCATGGCGTCGCCCCACGCCCGTACCGCCCGGTTCATGGGGCCGCGTGACATGCGTCACCGACGTGAATGACGCTGCGCAGTACCCTTGGCCCATGCTCTTGCTCGTGCGCCGCCGTCATGTGGACTTCGTCCGCGTCACGAGCATGTCCTGTCGCCGCAGCGGCTGACCCCACCCCACCTTTTCCTCCCACTCGGCCCCGCGACGCCGCTCCACCAGGGTTCCGTCGCGCAGCGCCCGGTCACCGCCGGCGTGCCGGGTCCTCACCCTGCGGACAACCCACCATGACGCTCCAGCTTCCCGTGATCGACCTCTCCGCCGCGGACCGCGGTCCCGAGGCCCGTGCCCGTCTCCACCGCGAACTGCACGCGGCCGCCCACGAGGTCGGCTTCTTCCAGCTCACCGGCCACGGCGTGACCCCCGAGGAGACCGCTGCCCTGATGCGGGCGATTCGCGCGTTCTTCTCCCTGCCCGAGGCGGACCGGTTCGCCGTCGGCAATCTGAACTCCCCGCACTTCCGCGGCTACACCCGCATCGGCGACGAGCGCACCGGCGGCAGCCAGGACTGGCGCGACCAGCTCGACATCGGCGCCGAGCGCCCGCAGCACGTTCCCACCGCGGACGAGCCCGCGTACTGGTGGCTGGAGGGCCCCAACCAGTGGCCGGCCGCGCTGCCCGAGCTCCGTGAACTCTCCCTGGGCTGGATCGACCGGCTCAGCGGCGTCGCCCACCGGCTGCTCCACGAGCTGCTCGCCTCCATCGGCGCGCCCGAGGACTTCTACGACGCCGCCTTCGCCGACGAGCCGCACCTGCACCTCAAGCTCGTGCGCTACCCCGGAACCGCCCCCGGCGGCGGGGACCAGGGTGTCGGCGCCCACAAGGACTACGGTTTCCTCACCCTCCTGCTCCAGGACGAGGTCGGCGGCCTGCAGGTGGAGCGCTCCGACGGCCGCTTCCACGACGTGCCGCCGCTGCCCGGCGCCTTCGTCGTCAACCTGGGCGAGCTGCTCGAGGTCGCCACCGACGGTTACCTCAAGGCCACCAACCACCGCGTGATCAGCCCGGCCGGCGCCCGTGAGCGCTACTCCGTGCCCTTCTTCTACAACCCCCGCCTCGACGCGCGCGTGGCCCCGCTCCCCTTCGAGCACGTCCACCGCGCGCCCGGCGCCACCCAGGACCCGGCCAATCCGCTCTTCGCGGAGTACGGCCGCAACGAGCTCAAGGGCTGGCTGCGCGCCCATCCCGAGGTCGCCCGCAGGCACCACCCGGAGCTCGTCGCGGCCGGGGCCGCACCCACCGGCTGAGACGCGCGGCCCGTGCCGCCCGCGGTTACGGTGCCTCCATGGGCACGGCTCCGGCCGAGGACGGCACGCTGCGGATCGGCGCACCGCCGCGGTGGCTGCGCCTGCTCCCCGTCGTCCTGCTCGCGGCGCTGATCCTGGCCCAGGGCGTCACCCCCGGCGACGTGGAACTCGGCGCCTACTACGCGGCGGTGGCCCCGCTGGCCGCACTCACCTACGGCGTGGTCGGCACCGCGCTCGTCGCCGTCGCCGTCGTGGTCGTCATGGAGCTCCCGGTGGTCGGCTCGGGCACCCTCGTCGGCGCCGAACTCGGCGCCGTGGTCCTCATCGGTGCCCTGAGCGTGCTCCTCGCGGCGCTCCAGCAGCGCTTCCGCGGCCGTCTGGTCCTGGCCCGCTCGGTGGCCGAGGCGGCCCAGCTCGCCGTCCTCGCCCCGGTGCCCGGCGAGGTCGGCAAGGTGCGCTGCGCCGCCCTCTACCGGGCCGCCCAGCGCGGCACCCTGGTCGGCGGTGACCTCTACGACGTACGGTCCGGCCCCTTCGGCGTACGGGCCCTGGTCGGCGACGTCCAGGGGCACGGCCTCGCCGCGGTCGGCACGGTCGCGGGGCTGCTCGGCGCCTTCCGCGAGGCCGTGCTCGACCAGCGGGAGCTGTGCGGGGTGGCGGATCGGCTCGAACGGCGGCTCTCCCTGGACGCCGCCGCGGCAGGGGACTGCGAGCTGTTCGCCACGGCGCTGCTGCTGGAGTTCCCCGACGGCGGGTCGCGGGTGCGGGTGGTCTGCCAGGGGCATCCGCCCGCGCTGCTGCTGCGCGGCCGCGAGGTGCTGGAGCTGGAGTGCGATCCCGGCCCCCCGCTCGGCGCGGGCCCACCCGGTCAGGCGCCCGCCGTCCCGTCGGTGGTCACCCTCCTTCCGGGGGACGTGATCCTCGCGTACACCGACGGCGTCACCGAGGCCCGCGACGCATCGGGCGCCTTCTATCCGCTCGTCCCACGGCTGGCCGCCCTGCTGGCCGAGGGCGCCGACACGTCCCCGGACGCGGTCGTGGACGCCGTCTGGGAGGACGTGCGCCGTTACGCGGGGGCGATCGGCGACGACGTCGCCCTGCTGGCGCTCGCACCCCGCTGACGCGGCCCGGGCGACCGGTCAGCCCTTGCCCTTCGCGGCGCGCAGCGGGGGCCGGCCCTGCAGCCGGGCGGCCTCGGTGCGGATCTCCGGGAGCTCGGCGTACAGCTGCTTGCCCGGGCAGTCGGTCATGAAAGCGTCACGGTGGCCGGCGATGACGTGGAAGACCGCCCGCTTGCCCTTCTTGAAGCGGCTCTTGCTGCTGGTGGACACCAGGGTGACCTCGCCCCGGGGATCGATGTCGGACAGCCCCAGCTTCCATGCGGCGACTTTGGCGATCGCCTCGATCATCACCGGCGGCACGCTGCCCTTGGCGTCGTAGGTGCCGATCGCGGCGATGCCCATGGTGTCCTTGTTGAAGCCGATCGAGTGCGCCCCGGTGACGGGGCGGTCGGAGCCGCCGGCGCGGCCCTCGTAGATCGTGCCGCACTTGTCGACGAAGAAGTTGTAGGCGACGTCGTCCCAGTGCCGGCCCTGGATGTGGCCGGAGTAGATGTCGCGGATGATGCGCGGCACGTCCTTGCACCGGTAGTCGTTGACGCTGTCGGTGTGGTGCAGGAACACGGCCTTGACCGTGTGCCCGTAGTGCGGCGGTTCGGTGCGCAGGGACTCGTCGGCCCCCCAGCTCTTGCGGGAGACGATGGCGGGTTCGTGGGCCGGGTAGAGCGGGACGCGGTGCAGCCTGGCCCGGGCGGCGAGGTCCGGGAAGGGCATGAGCTGGGGGCTCGGCGCGGGGACGGCGTGGACGGAGGGCGGGTCGATGTGGATGATCGCGTTGTGCACACCGAGGACGGCCACGGCTGCGACGCCGGCCGTCGCGGAGGCGGTCGCCCAGACGCCCACCGCGCGTCGCGGGCGCCTGACCGCGCGGCGCGCGTGCTTGGCCGCACGGTGTGAACCCATGAATGAACATCAGCTCATATGACTGGATCGCGCGGAGAGGACACGCCGGGCGGCCCGACGGCCTCACCCGGATGCCCTCCCCGCGTCCGTGGGCCACTACTTCAGATACGGCCCGTCCGAGCCGATCTTGCCCGGCGCGGCGTTGCCCCCGCCGAGGTCGAGCACGTACACGCGCAGATTCCCCTTGCCCGGCGCGTCGACCGACAGGCTGCCGTCGGTCACCGTCCTCACCGCCCCGGTCACCGCGTCCCGGTAGGTGCCGTTGGGGATCCCGGTGAAGGCGGCGGCGCCGCTCACCGTGACCAGCACGAAACTGTCCACGCCGGTGGCGGCGTCGGTGTAGCGGCGCTTGAAGGCCATGTCACCGGTGACCCCGGCGGTGGAGTACTGGCCCATCTGCAGCGCCGGGACCGCCCGCCGGATCTGGTTGAGCCGCTGCACGTGCTTGACCAGCGGCTGCGCCAGCGTCGTGGCCACCTGTCCGGACGCGGAGCCCACGCTGCCGAAACCGGAGGCGGTGACGCTGCCCTCCAGATGCGCCCCGTAATAGGCGCGGCCGGTGGTCGCCAGCGGGCAGGTGGGGCCGCAGTCGATCTGCTTGCCCTTCTGGAACTCGATCTCCGATCCGTAGTAAAGCGTCGGGATGCCGCGGAAGGTCCACATCAGCGACATGTTCTCGGCCCAGGCGTCGGTGCCCTCGGCGTAGCGGAAGGACGACTTGTTGGGGCCGTAGTCGTGGCTGTCGACGTAGACGACGTTGTAGGTGGCGTCATTGGTGCTGTCGTCGGAGTCCTTGCCGTTGTTGAAGGCGTTGGACGCGTAGCCGAAGTTCATGTGCATCCGCATGTCGATGACGTTCATCCCGGAGAAGCGGCTGTGGTCCGGGGTGTGGTAGCTGTTGCCGTCCAGGAAGGCGTTGGCGGACGTCGGCTGGTTCCCCGTGCCGAGCTGCTCCTCGTAGGTGTACTGCTCCAGCGCCGCGGTGGCGTCGTCGTCGCTGTAGGTCCTGCGCTCCTTCCAGGTGTAGAACTGCGCCGAGTGGTTGACCGAACCGCGGTTCCACTTGTCGTTCACGAAGGCAGCGGCCTCGCCGAAGACGAAGAAGTCCTTCGCCTTGTCCGCGCCGAACCTCGCCGTCACCTCGTCGTATATGGCGGGGAGGAAACGGCGGTTCCAGGTGACGCGCGGGATGTGCACGGCGGTGTCGACGCGGAAGCCGTCCACGCCCATGTCGATGTACTTGTTGTAGGCCCCGATCAGGTAGTTCTGCACCTGGGGGTTCTCGGTGTTGAAGTCCGCCAGGTCCTCGTGGAGCCAGCAGGAGCGGGAGTCCTCGCCCTCCCAGTTGCCGATCCAGCAGCGGTGGTAGTACGCCGAGGGGAACATGCCGGAGGTCGGGCTCGGCCACTGGCAGTTGTAGAGCGTGTAGCCCTCCGCGCTCTTCCCGCCCGTGGGGACGCCCCAGTTGACGCAGGTGTTGCCGGCGGGCTCGGTCGTCGACCACAGGTCCCCGTTGTAGTACGACTTGCCGGAGACCGGCTCGACGGTGAGGCCGTCGTATTCGAAGCCGTCCTGCCTCTGGTCGTAGTACCAGCTCCACTGGGAGTCGCGCACGCCGTACACGGTGGGGGTGAACAGGCCCTTGGCACCCCAGCGCGAGCTGTGGTTGTAGACGACGTCCTGGTAGATCTTGATGCCCTTGGCGTGGGCGGCGTTGATCAGGTCCTGGTAGGAGGCGCCCGCCGACTCCAGGCGGGGGTCGACCCGGTAGAAGTCGTAGCCGTGGTAGCCGTGGTAGTCGTAGTCCGAGCGGTTGAGGACGACCGGCGTGATCCAGATCGCGGAGAAGCCGAGGGCCTTGACGTAGTCGAGCCTGTCGACGAGCCCCTTGAAGTCGCCCCGGAACATCGGGTCGTTGTTGGCGGCGTTGCCGGACTTCACGTGCTGGCTGCCGCCGCGGTTGTTCGAGCTGTCGCCGTCGCGGAAGCGGGCGGTGAGGACGAAGTAGACCGGGTCCTTGCGCGGATCGCCGCCCAGCGGCGCGCCCGGCGTGGTCACCGGTGCCTCGCCCGTGGTGACCGTGGCGGGGGCGGAGGCGGCCGAGGCGTTGCCCGCCGCGTCGAGCGCCTTGACGGTGTAGGTGTAGGCGGTGCGCTCCTCGAGCCCGGTCTGGGTCGTCACGGTGGAGGTCGGGTACGAGACCGAGGTGCCCTTGGTGCCGCCGGTGCGGGTGACCTCGTAGCCGGTGACGGCGGTGTCGTCCGTGGCGGCGGTCCAGCTCAGCACGACCGACGTGCCGGTCGCCCGGGCGGTCACCCCGGTGGGGGCGGTGGGCGCGGTGGTGTCGGGCTCGGCCTCGGCGCAGGGGTCGTCGGCGTCCTGGGTGACGACCCTGTTCCTGACCGTGCTGACCCCTTCGGTGAGCCGGTAGTTGCCGCCGTTGTTGTTGTCCCAGGTGCCGTTGCCGTTGTTGAAGGCGGCCTGCCAGGTGGTCGCCGCGCCGAGGTCAACGGTCCTGCGCACCCAGCCGGTGCAGGCGGCCTCCATGGCGACGCCGGGGACGGCCGTCCAGGCGCCGCCGGCAGGCGCCCAGTGCAGGTTGTACGTCGTCCAGCCGACCGTGTCCGTGGCGTAGTACACCGTGGCGCTGTGCCCGGCCGGCTCCTCGGTGCCGGTGCACGGGTCGCTGTGGGCCACCACGCCGTCCTTCACCGTGATCGGGCCGGTGCCGAGCCGGTAGTCGGCTCCGCCGTTGTTGTCCCAGGTGCCGTTGCCGTTGTTGAAGGCGGCCTGCCAGGCGGTCGCGGTGCCCAGGTCCACGGTCAGCTTCACCCAGCCGGCGCAGGCCGCGGCCATCCGTGTGCCGGGCGGGGTGGTCCAGGAGCCGCCGGAGGGAGTCCAGTGGACGTAGTACGCGGACCAGTTCCGGTTGGCGGTGGAGTAGTACACGGTGGCGCTGTTCGGTGCGGCGTCAGCGCAGGGGTTCGCCGTGGTCACGGCAGCGGAGGAGACGGCGCTGGTGCCGGAGGCCAGGGAGTAGTTCCGGCCGCTGTTGTTGTCCCATGTGCCGGCGCCGTTGTTGAAGGTGGCGGCGAGGCCGGTGGCGCCGCCGAGGTCGACGGTCCTGGTGTACCAGCCGGGGCAGGCCGCCTCCATGGCGACGCCCGGCACGGTGGTCCAGGCGCCGCCGGTGGGTGCGTAGTGCAGGTTGACGGTGGTCCAGGCGGCGGCGGGACGGTAGTAGACCGTCGCCGAGGTGGCGGCGAAGGACAGGCCCGTCGGCAGCAGGCCGAGCAGCAGGCCACCGACGAGCAACAGCACGGTGTGCAGCGCGCGATGGCTTCCAGGGCGCGCGGGTCGGTTCATACGGGGGCTCCTCGGGCGGGGCCGCCGGAGGGTGGCGGCCGGTGCGGGTGAGGCAGACCCTCCCGCGCGCCACGAAAGGAACAGCCGTGAGGTTCCTGCAAGTTGCTGCAAGAATCTTCATGAGATTACTGGGACATGACAGGGCGGTAAAGAGGTCGGGCAGGTGGCCGCTCAGTAGTAGTCGCGCATCAACTCGGTCGCCCATGCGGGCTGGAAGGTGGCGTCACGCGGTCCGAACTCGGCCATCCACGGCTTGATGTCGAGCACGGGCGTGCCGTCGACCGCGTCGAGCCCGGCGACGTGGACGTCCAGCCCCTCGACTCGCAAGATCTTGCAACGGGACACCCCCAGACGATTGGGCCGGTTCTTGCCCCGCTGGGCGAAGATGCCGATCATCGGCCACTGCTCGTTGCCGCGCGGACGGCGCGCGCCGGTCTCGATCCGGTCCTCGGGCACCCGGTCGAAGTGGAAGACCACCTCCAGGTGGGAGAAGGTGTCCAGGCCGTACAGCGCCTCCGGGCCGAAACGCTCCGCGTCCAGGCGGATCACCGCCTCGACCCCTCCCCAGTCGTCGTCCTCCACCGGCACCCGGCCACCGGTCACCCATCCGACGGGCCGCACCTCTATCGCCGGCATCTCTGTTCCTCCCTGCTGCGGACGTGTCGCGTGGTCGCCATATGAGACACGGGTATCACCAATTGGACAAGGCGGCTAGCGTGCGGGACATGACGAGGGAATGGGACGCCGCCGCCTACGACACCCTGCCACTGCCCCACACGCGCTGGGGCCGCCGCACCCTGGACCGCCTCGCCCCGCGCGGTGACGAGCGCGTGCTCGACCTGGGCTGCGGCACCGGGCGGGACATGGAGGCGCTGCTCGACCTCCTCCCGCACGGCCGTGTGGTCGCCGTCGACGGGTCGCTGCGCATGCTGGAGCGGCTCCGCGAACGCCTCGCCGGGCGCCTGGACCGGGTCCAGGTCCTGCACGCCGACATCACCGAGCCGCTCCCCGTGACGGGCACGGTCGACGCCGTCACCAGCGTCGCCACCTTCCACTGGATCCCCGATCACGCCGCGCTCTTCCGCGGGATCGCGCGCGTCCTGCGCCCCGGCGGCCGCCTCGTCGCCGAATGCGGCGGTCTCGGCAACATCGCGGGCGTCGCCGCGGCCGTCGAGGAGGTACTCGGCCCGCAGCCCGCCGTCTGGAACTTCGCCGGCGCCGAGGAGACCGAACGGCGCCTGCGCCATGCCGGGTTCACCGACGTCGAGGTCCGCCTCGTCCCGGACCCGGCCCGCCTCCAGCCGGGCGGGCAACTGCTCTCGTACCTGGCCGTCGTCGTCCTCGGCGGACAGCTGGAGCGCTTTCCCGCCGAAGAGCACGAGGCCTTCGTCCGGGCGGTCGCCGAGCGCCTGCCGGAGCCCGTCGTGGACTACGTACGGCTGACGATCTCGGCGACCCGCGGACCCGGCCGGGCGGAGGCGTAATTCGCTTGCGGACGCCGCCCCGTACGGGAACCATCACCCTGCGCCGTCCGGCACGGCGGCCCCGTGACCGTGCGCCACCGCCACGGCCGGACCAGGAGACCTCCCGAGGAGACGTCCGCACCCTGTACACCACCGGTTTCGACCACCTGCCCTTCCCTGCCCGCATGCGGGCCATCGCCGAGCACACCCGCTCCATCGACGACGCCGGCTACCGCGCCGCGCAGGCGGCCCTCGCCTCCGGCGACCCCGACGACCGGCAACTCGCGCTCTTCCTCGCCGTCGTCCGCCGCGACCTCGCCTGGGTGACCGCCGCTCTCGACGACCCCCTGCTGCGCCGCCGCGCCCTCGCGGCCGCGATCCGGCTCCCCGTCCCCGAGGAGGCCCTGGCGCGGCTCGCACTGAGCGGGACACGGGGCGTACGGCACGACACCTTCCGCGTGCTGCGGCTCTCCCGGCGCCACGACCTCGCCGCACGACTGATCCCGCAGGTGCGCGAGCGCCATGGTGACGCCGAGGCGGCACGGCTGCTGCCGGCCTGCGCACCGGACACGGTGGCGCAGTGGCTGCCCCGGCTCGACACCCCGCACGGCGTCCTCGCGTCGCTCGCCCGCACCGCGCCCCGGGCGGTCGCGGCCCACCTGGTCGAGGCCGCCCGGCAGCCCTGGGACCACTACTCCTGGTACCTCGTCATCCGCCGCAACCAGCAGCTCGCCGAGACCGTCGCGCGCCGGGACCCCGGAGCCGCGGTACTGCTCGCCGAGAAGGCGACCCGCCTCATGACGGAGGAGGCCACCGCCGCCGCGTTGCGCCGCCCCCGGGACCTGCTCGCCGCCGTCCGCCGCGCAGCCCTGGAGACACTGCCGCTCCAGGCCACGCCGCTGTCCCGCGGTGTCCGTCGCGCCCTGCGCGACCTGGCGCCGGAGGAACTCGCCGCCCTCGCCTCCGTGTGCCGTGCCCCGGAAGGCGAGAGCGGGTGGCAGGACGACCTCGGCGCCGTCGACCCCCTCCTCGCCCTTGTGCCGTCCGGTCTGCGGGCCGCTCTCGTACGGGATCGGATGCCGGGCCCGGAGAGCCGGGAGGTGCCCGTCCGCGCCCTCGCCGCGCTGGAGCCCGGGGAGCGCGCCGCGCTCCTGCGGCCCCTGGTGACGGCGGGCACCGGCCGGAGGGACCCCTCGCGGCTGCGGTTCGGCACGCTGCTGCCGCTGCCCGAGGCCGAGGGCCTGTACCGTGCGGCGGCCGACAGCTTCGCGACGCACGTGCGGCAGGGCGCCTGGCCCGCGCTGCTCGCCGCCGCCGCGTACCACGGCGATCCCGTCGAGTACGGGCGGGTCTTCGCCTCCTGCGAGCGCGCCTGGCACGATCAGTTCACCGTGCGCCAGGCGGCGCTGGCACAGGCGGCCACCGCGCCCGCGCGGCTGCTCGCCGCCATTCCCTACGAGGCGCTGCGGGACGCCGCCCTCACCACCGTCCAGTCCCGGGACTCCACCACCTACACCCTGGAGTCCGCGGAACGCCTGCTGCGGCGCGTCACCTTGGGCGCCGCAGCCCGCGGCGACCACGCACGCGCCGCGGCCGTCGCACTGCTGCTCGCCCAGGTCGTCGTCGATCCGCGCCGCCAGGGGGAGAAGGCGCCGCTCGCCGTCGACCGTCCCACCGCCCGGGCCATCTGGAGCGCGGCGACGCCGGACGACGCCGGGGGGAGCCTGCTGGGGCTCGCCGTCCTGCTGGAACGGCACACGTCCGCGCTCCCTGGATGCGACGCCTTCCTCGCCCGCACCGCGCTCGAGGACGAGAACCCCGTCATGGCGGCGCGTGCCGCCGGCGTCTGGCTGGCCGACCCCGCGGAGCGTGAGGAACGCGCGGCCCGGCTCCTCGCATCCGGACGGCCGTTCGCCGAGGTCCCACGCCTCCTGTGGACGGTGGTCCGCCGCCGCACGGATCTGCTGGAGGCCCTGCTCGCGGCCGCGGGCAGCGGTGCCTGGGTGCCCCGGCTTCCGGAGACCGCCGCCGGCCGGTGGCTGCCCGCGCAGCGCGCCGCGTTCGCCCGCCGCATTGCGGCCGTCGCCGGCGACCCCGACGTGCCGATGCGGCAACGGGCGGACGCCGCGGCCCTGTTGCGCGACGCCCCCGCCCTGCGGCGGCTGGTCGCGGGGGAGGCGCCGCAGCCCGTCGTGGCCGCCGCCCTGTCCTCACTCGGGCGGGTGGCGGACCGTTCCGCGCTCGGGCCGCTGCTGGAGCACGCCGCCCTGGGCGGGGTCCGCGGCCGTGCCGCGATGTCGGCGCTGCGCCGGCTGCTCGACGGTGTTCCGGACGCGGAGGCCCTCGAATGGCTCGGCGGGATCGTCCGCGATCCGAGGGCGCCGGTCGGATCGCGGAAGGAGGCGGCGCGCGCCTTGGGTGAACGCCCCGGAGAAGCGGCCTTCGGTCTGCTGCTCGCCGCCTGGGACGTGCCGGGTCAGCACCGTGACGTCCTCGCCGTGCTGGCCGCCCCGTTCACCCGCCGTCTCGAACACCCCGGTGTCACCGCCCGGTTGCGCGGCCACCTGGGGTACGAGGCCGTGCGGGAGGTGGTCATGGGCCGGCGCCGGGATCCCCTGCCGGCCGCCCGGGTGGCGTACCGGCACTTCCTGGCCGACGTGGTGCGTGAGGGCGGCGTGGAGGAGGTCGTGACCGCGGCCTGCGCGGCCCTGCGCGACACCGGTGGCGCACGGGGCGCCGACGAGGTGGTCGCCGCCGCGCTGGCGGCCGCGCTCGCCGACGCGACCCGCCCGCAGGGGGAGCGCTCCGCGGCCGGAGCCGCCCTCGTAGGGCTCGCCCGGTCCGAGTCCGCGGTCGCCGAACTGCGGAGCGCGCTGCGCGCCCTGGTGGACCAGGCGGAGCTGCGTCTGCTCCACGGCCTCGCCACGGACCGCCGCGGCGGTCCGTCGGTGGTCCACGACGCCTTCGCGGAAGCCCTCGAACAGGCGGGGCTGCCACGGGCCGCCACCCGCGCGGCCTACGAGGCGGCCATCACGGCGGTACGAGAGGGAGACGGCGGCCTGACCCGCTGGGACCGCTGCCTGCGGCTCGCCGGGCGTCATCCGAACGCCCTCGGCCCCGGCGGTTCCTTCTACCTCCCGGACGGCGAACGGGAGCCCCTGACCGCCCTGCTGGACGTGGCCCGCGCCCTGGGCGGGCGCACCGGTACCCTCGCCGGGCTGCTCGCGGTGCGCCTCGTCCGCCACGGCGGCTCCGCCACCGGCTGGGCGGATCCGTGGCCGGCCGAGCTGGACGCCCTGCGCGGTCACGCCGACCCGGACGTGGCGGAAGAGGCGCTGGTCGTCGGGGTGCGGCGGGGGGACCCGGCGGGCGGGTGAGCGGTGAGCGGTGGGCGGGTGAGCGGTGGGGCCGGGCACCGGGCAGGGCGGGTCCCGGGTCAGGTGCGGCGGACGGCCGGCGCGGTCCCCCCGCGCCACCGCTCGTCGGTGTCCGCGTCGTCCGCGTCGCCGTCGCCATCGGTTCGCGTGTTCCGTCACAGCCGCCGTGCGGTGTGCAGCTGTGTCATGTACCGCTTGGTGATGCGGCCCCCGTAACGGCCGTCGATCAGTGCGCCGATGCAGGCCAGCAGGCCCTCCCGGCGCTCGGCGGACAGGGTCCGGTGATTGGAGTAGCTGAGCAGCAGATCGAGGTACTCGGCCGTGGTGTAGGGCAGTTCGCGTTCGTAGCGGTGGAAGCGCGCGGGCCCGAAGCGCCCGGAGCGGTCGGTCTCCTCGCTGCCGGTCGGGATCGCCGCCGCCGGTCGCAGCCGCAGCCCGGGCGGCGTCGCGGGGTCGAAGCGCTCGTAGCACTCCTGGACGTCCGCGAAGAAGGCCCTGCTGCCGCCGTAGACGTGGTGGGTGCTGACGACGGCCAGGACTCCGCCCGGGCGCAGGGCGTCGGCGCACTTGGCGACGCGCACCGCGGGGTCGATCCAGTGGAAGGCCGTGGCCGAGACGACGGCGTCGTAGGGCTCGCCCGGGAGCGGCCAGTCTTCGAAGGCCGCGGTCACCACCTCGACGGAGGGGAACGCGGACAGCCGGCGCCGGGCGACCTCCGCCATCGAGGGACCCAGCTCGACGGCCGTCACGCGCAGACCCCGTTCGGCGAGCGGGACCGTGGCCTGCCCGGTGCCGCAGCCGATCTCCAGCACGCGGGCGCCGGCCCCGAGGTCCCCCAGCGCGGCCAGGTCGTCGAAGAGTGCGCCGGGATAGCCCGGCCGGACGCGGTCGTACAGCTCGGCGTCCTCGTCGAAGACGGCCCGCAGGGACGTGCGTTCGTCGGCCACCCGCCGAGTCTGGATCCCGGGACCGGAGCTGGGCCCTAGTCCGGCGGGAGCGGGATCGCGGGCGCCTGCGGCGACTGGAGCAGCACGTTCTGGATGTAGTCCTCGACCGCCGCGTCCAGGCCCACGTCGCGCTGTGCCCGCTCGGACAGGAACCAGCGGTGCTCCAGCAGCTCGTGGTAGATCTGCGCGGTGTCCAGGGAGCCGCGCAGCTCTTTCGGCACGGCGCGGACGGTGGGACGGAAGACGTCCCGGACCCAGCGGTGGGCCAGCACCTCCGGGCGGGCGCCCAGCGGATCGCCCGGAGCGTAGTCCTCCTGGCCGGCCATCCACGTCTCGAGGTCGTTCAGGAGGCTGCGGGCCTGGTTCTCCTCGGCGTCCAGGCCGGTGAGCCGGAGCAGCTGGCGCTGGTGGTGACCCGCGTCGACGACCTTCGGCAGGAAGGTGACGTTGTCGCCGTCGGGCGACTTGTGGATCTGCATCTCGGCGACGTCGAAGCCGAGGTCGTTCAGCCGCCGGATGCGCCGGTCGATGTAGTGCCGCTTGGTCACCGGGTAGACCGACTCGCGGGTCAGCTCGTGCCACAGCTCCTCGTAGCGGTCGGCGATCGCCTGCCCGAAGGTGACCGGGTCCACGGACGGGTGCAGCGAGCCGCCCGCCTCCAGGTCCATCAGCTCGCCCGCGATGTTCACCCGGGCCACCTCGATGTCGTACTCGCGCTGGCCGCGCGAGAGCTTGGGCTGGATCTGCCCGGTCTCCGCGTCGACCAGGTAGGCGGCGTACGCGCCCGCGTCACGCCGGAAGAGGGTGTTCGACAGTGAGCAGTCGCCCCAGGCGAAGCCGGCCAGGTGCAGCCGCACGAGCAGCACGGCCAGCGCGTCGAGGAGCCGGTTGACCGTGCCGGGTCGCATCGTCGTCTCGAACATCGAGCGGTAGGGCTGGGAGCCGCCCAGGTGGCGGGTGATCAGCACCGGCTCCAGTGGTTCGCCCCGGTCGTCGGTGCGGCCGGTGACCACGGCGAGGGCGTCGACCGCGGGTATGCCCATGCGGTCCAGGTCGCGCAGCAGCTCGTACTCGCGGGCGGCCGCCCACTCGCCCACCTCCTTGACCGCCACGACCTCGTCGCCGGCGAGGGCGAAGCGGACGACGTGCCGGGAGATGCCGCGCGGCAGGGCCACCAGATACTCCTCGGGCCACTCCTCCAGCGGCACGTTCCACGGCAGGTCGAGGAGGGTCGCCGGGTGGTCCGGGGAGGTCGCGGTGATCTGCAGGTCCATGGCGTCCAGTCTGCGGCAACGGGGTGATCGCGCATGACACCGGGGCGGGCGCATACGCTGCGGGGCATGAGGGAACGGCTGGTGGTCATCGGCGGGGACGCGGCGGGCATGTCGGCGGCGTCGCAGGCGCGCAGGCTGAGGGGGCCCGAGGAGCTGGAGATCATCGCCTTCGAACGGGGGCGCCGCACCTCCTACTCCGCGTGCGGCATCCCGTACTGGATCGCCGGGGACGCGACCGGCCCCGACAAGCTGATCGCCCGCACGCCGGAGAAGCACCGCGCCCACGACATCGACGTGCGGCTCGGCACCGAGGTCGTCGAGATCGACCGGGACCGCGGCCGGGTGCGCACCCGGGACGCCTTCGGGGCGGAGGACTGGACGGGGTTCGACCGGCTCGTCGTCACCACCGGCGCCGTGCCCAGGCGCCCGCCGATCCCCGGGATCGACGCCGAGGGCGTGTACGGCGTGCAGATCCTCGACGACGGCGAGGACATCATCGACGCGCTCGACAGCAGGCCGCTGCGGGACGCCGTCGTGGTCGGCGGCGGCTACATCGGGGTGGAGATGGCCGAGGCCATGCTGCGGCACGGGCTCCGCGTCACCCTCGTCGAGCGTTCCGAGCAGCCCATGGCCACCCTCGACCCGGACATGGGACGGCTCGTCCGGAAGGCCATGGAGGGACTCGGCATCACCGTCGTCACCGGTTCCGCGGTCCGCGAGGTGCTCACCGGGGCCGACGGCCGGGCCCGTGCCGTGGCCACCGAACACGGCGAGTACCCCGCCGACGTCGTCGTCCTCGGTCTCGGCGTCGAGCCCAACACCGGCCTGGCCCGCGAGGCGGGGCTGCCGCTCGGCGCCCACGGAGGGCTGCTGACCGACCGCGCGATGCGGGTGCGCGGGGAGGAGGCGATCTGGGCGGGCGGCGACTGCGTGGAGGTCCTCAACCTGGTCTCCGGCGCGATGCAGCACATCCCGCTGGGCACCCACGCCAACAAGCACGGCCGCGTCATCGGCACCAACATCGGCGGCGGGTACGCCACGTTCCCCGGGGTGGTGGGCACGGCCGTGAGCAAGGTCTGCGACCTCGAGATCGCCCGCACCGGACTCAAGGAGTCCCAGGCCCGGGCCGCGGGGCTGCAGTACGTCACGGAGGTCATCGAGTCGACCAGCAGGGCCCGCTACTACCCCGGCGCCGACCCGATGACCGTCAAGGCCATCGCCGAACGGCAGACCGGACGGCTGCTCGGTCTGCAGATCGTCGGCCGCGAGGGCGCGGCCAAGCGCGTGGACATCGGCGCGGTGGCGCTGACCGCGGGCATGACCGCCGAGCAGATGACCGGGCTCGACCTCGGCTACGCCCCGCCGTTCTCCCCGGTGTGGGACCCGGTCCTGATCGCGGCACGCAAGGTCGCCGGGAAGGTGCGCGCGGACGGTACGGGCGGCTCGGGCGGTACGGACTCCTGAGCCGGCCGCGGCGGTCCCTCAGGCGGGCCGTACGGCCAGCTTGTCCAGTGCCTCCAGCAGGCCGGGGAGTTCCGGCCCGCGGCCGACCGGCAGCACTTCGCCCGGCTCCTCGTCGAGCAGTACGAAAGCGATGTCGTCCGTGCGCGCCACCAGGCTCCAGTCCTCGCCGTCCACCCGAAGGGTGCGCACCCCCTCGCCCGCGGCGGTCGAGCGTATGCGCCCAGGCGGCGGGGGAGTGCGCAGATACTCCTGGGCGGCCTCCAGCGCGCGCCTCACACCGGGGTGCACACCGCCGGAGGCCGCTTCCGGGTCGCCGCCGGGCTCTTCCTCGGCCTCGCCCGAAGGCTCGGGTTCGGTGGGCGCGTCCTGGTTGTCCTGGTTGTCGGTCTTTTCGGAGTCCTGGAGGTCGTCGGGGTTCTCGGAGTCCTGGAGGTCCTGGAGGTCCTCGGGGGTGTCGAGCTGTTCCCGCCAGACCCGCCACCGCAACGCTATCTCGTCGGCGCCCAGGCGCCGCTGGGCCGGCCCCCAGGTCTCGGTGTCCGGCGGGGAGAGCGGCCGGCCGGCGTCCGCCTCCGGAGGGTCGTGCGGAGCGGGCACGCCCGGAGCGGCCACCGCGACCGGCAGCGGCCAGCCGGGCAGGGCGGCGACCACGGACCGCTCATCGGGGGAGAGGTCGTACTCCAGCCCGCAGTCCCATGCCGCGAGGGCGCACGCCACCAGCGCCGCGTCGCTGATCGCCACCGTCCACCGGGCGCCCGTGCCGTCCTGGCCGAAGACGAGACCGTAGCCGTCCTCCACCGGTTCCAGCCCGAGTTCGGCGCACGCCGCCGGATAGTCGTCGGCCAGGACGCCCGGGAACTGCGCGGGCGTCAGCATCGCCGCCGTGAGCACGAACAGCGCGTCGTCGTCCGTCGCGGACACGGGCATCCCCTCTCCAGTGAGTGCTCAGTGGTGGGCGCACCCTAACCACCGGGTAACACCCGCGTCGAGAGTGGGGCTCGCCCTGTGGAAAACCTTTCGATGTCCCGGCGGCCGCGTTCCACCCGGGCTCCGTGGCCAACTCCCGTGCTCACCAGGGCTGCCGCCGGTGAGGAAACGGCGCCTCCGCCTCCGCTTCGAAGGGCGTGAATTCCTGCGGAGCGTCCTCATCGGGCCCGCCGGCCCGACCGACGGCACGTGCCGTCGTGCGCTCCTCGTCCGGGCGGCCGATGCCGTGGAACCCGGCGGCCGCGCCATGCGCGCCCTCGCCGCCGGCTGGGAACCCCGCGCGTGAGGTGCGCCCCTGGTGCTCACCGCGAAGCGCGGCGGCCCCGGCCTCCCGGGGTTCCGGCTGCCCGCGGGCGGGAACGCCCTTGGGGGAGAGGGGTGAAGCGTATGGCCGCGTGGCTTAGGAGGATCACCGCGGGACGCACGCCCGGGAAGCCGCCGGAGCCCCGGCTGCCCGTGGCGGAGGCATCACGCCGGGCCTCCCGGGAGCGCAATCTGTTCGAGGCGGCCGCCGCCCACGTCGCCGCGTCCGTCGAAGGGGACGAGGCGGGGATCGAGTCCGCGGCGGCGCGCGTCACGCCGGAGGCGCTGATGTTCGGGATCGGTGAACTCGCCCGGCGTGCCGTCGTGGTGCTCGCCCAGGAGCGCGGCGTACCGCCGCGGACGGTCGCCAGGGCGCTGCTCGGGCTCCCCGAGGGGTGAGGTGACGGCCGCCGTCCGACGCCGTCACATCAGCGCGTCCCCGGTGGGACCGTCCCCGCTCCGCCCGTTCCCGGCAGGCGCGACCGCGGGTGCCTGCGCGCCGTACCCGGGGAGGAAGAGCCTGAGGGCGCACTGGTCCTCCGCCTCGACGTGCACCTCGCACCCCCAGTGGGCGCTCAGACGCCGGGCGACCTCGACCAGCCGGCGCCGTTCAGCGGGAGAGTAGGCGGGGAAGCGCACCCAGCCGCGCTCGGAGATCGTGCGGCCGAGCTCGTTGAAGAGCGTGGTCCGCGCGCGCTGCTCCTCCTCGTCCGTCAGCGGAGTCGGGTCGCCCTCACGGGGCACCAGCCGGACGTTGTACAGCTCTCGGGTCACAGCGCGGCTCGCAGTTCTGCTCGGTCGGACGCCCCGCAGGCTACCGCCGTGCGTCACCGGCACGGGCCTCGGGCGGTTCAGGGCCGCCCGCGGTGGACGACCGACGTCGCGGCGGAAGCCGGTGGCGCGGTCCGTCGAAGCGGTCCCCGGTGCCGGTCACACCATCATGTTCGGCAACGCCTACGCATCCGTATCCGCACCCGCCTCCGCCTTCGCCGACGCCATCGCGAGGAACCCCTCGTCGGTGTCGGTGTAGGAGGTCAGGGTCCATCCCGAGGACTCCAGCAGCGGGCCCAGGTTGGGCTCCGCCCGCAGATCGTCCGACGTCAGCTCGCGGCCCTGCCGGGCGGCCAGCGCCGCCCGGCCGATGGGGTGGAAGAGCGCGAGCCGCCCGCCGTTGCGGGTGACCCGGGCCAGCTCCCGCAGGCATGCCCGGGGGTCCGGCAGGTGCCCGATCAGCCCCGCGGCGAAAACGGCGTCCAGGGCGTCGTCCCGCAGCGGCAGGCGCGCGCAGTCCGCCAGGAGCAGGCCCCCGTACGCCCCGCGTCCGGCCCGTGCCGCCGCGGCCAGCATCTCGGGCGTCAGATCGGCGCCGAGGACCACCCCGGACGCTCCCACGCCCTCCCGCAGGAACGGCATCGCCCGTCCCGTGCCGCATCCCGCGTCGAGGACCGCCTGGCCTTCCCGCAGATCCAGTTCGGCCACACCGGCCCGGTAGGCGGGGGCGTCGTCGGGGTAGCGGGTCTCCCAGTCGGCGGCGCGGGCGGCGAAGAACGCGCGGATCTGCGCGGGATCGGTGTGCACGGTGGTCCACCTCCGGTTCGGGGCGCGCGCCGGGGCGCGCGGGACGCGGGGCATCATGGTCGCATGATCCCGTTCCGTTCCGTCGCCTTGTTCCTGCTTGCCGCGCTGCTGGAGATCGGCGGCGCCTGGCTGGTCTGGCAGGGTCTGCGCGAGCACCGCGGATGGGCGTGGGTCGGCGCCGGGGTCATCGCCCTGGGGCTGTACGGATGCGTGGCCACTCTGCAGCCGGACGCCGAGTTCGGCCGCATCCTGGCCGCCTACGGCGGGGTGTTCATCGCGGGCTCGCTCCTGTGGGGTGTGGTGGCGGACGGCTACCGTCCGGACCGCTACGACGTCGTGGGCGCCCTGGTGTGCCTGGTGGGCGTGGGAATCATCATGTATGCGCCACGCAGCGGCTGAAACACGCTTCCTGTGTGCAGGTTCGTGCCGCAGGCGATCGTTGTGCACCGCATCTGGAAACCACGTTGTCAAATAGCGCAGGGTTCCGTCATGGCCCGGGCCTGTGACCACCCCCGGCACTAGCGTCCCGGGGCCATGGGACACATCGACCACGCTGCCTTCGGCTGGCTGACCCCGCTGCTCTCGTACGCCATGGCGTGCGTCGGGGCCGCGCTCGGGCTGCGCTGCACCGTACGGGCCCTGGCCGCGACCGGCCGCTCCCGGCGCAACTGGCTGATCACCGCCGCGAGCGCCCTTGGCACCGGCATCTGGACGATGCATTTCGTCGCCATGCTCGGCTTCGGCGTCTCGGGCACCGAGATCCGCTACAACGTCCCCCTGACCGTCCTCAGCCTCGCCGTCGCCATGCTCGTCGTCGGCCTCGGCGTCTTCGCCGTCGGCTACGGCGGGGGCCGCCTGCGGGCCCTGGCGATCGGCGGACTCACCACCGGCCTCGGCGTGGCGAGCATGCACTACCTGGGCATGGCGGCCGTACGCCTGCACGGCGAGGTCTCCTACGATCCCTGGCGCGTGGCGCTCTCCGTCGTCATCGCCGTCGCCGCAGCCACCGCCGCCCTGTGGGCCGCGCTCACCCTCCACCGGCCCGTGGTCGTCGCCGGCGCCTCCCTGGTGATGGGCGCGGCGGTCAGCAGCATGCACTACACCGGGATGCTCGCCGTGCACGTCCGAGTCCGGCCCTCGGCGGACGCGCTGCCCGGCGCCGGTGCGACCGCCTTCCTCTTCCCCCTCATCGTCGGCCTCGGCTCCTACCTCTTCCTCACCTCCGCCTTCGTCGCGCTCTCCCCCACGGCGAGGGAACGCATCGCCTCCGCGACGGCCCAGCGCGTCGGTGAGGGGGCCGCATGACGCCGCCACGCGGCCGCAGGGCGCACGCCGGACTCCCCGCGGACGAGGAAGTGCCCTACGGCTCCGCGTCCGGCGCGGGCGGCGGCGCGGAGGGACGGCTCAGCCTGAGGCCCAGGACCGTGCGCGCGAAGATCGTGTCCGTCCTCATGGTGCCCGTGGTCTCGCTGATGGCGCTGTGGGCCTTCGCCGCCGTCACCACGGCCCAGGACATCTCCGGCCGGCTGCGGGCCCAGCGGGTAGCAGAAACGATCCGTGAACCCGTCGCCGCCACCGTGGGCACCCTGCAGGCCGAACGCCGCGCCGCCGCCCGCTACCTGGCCCGGCCGAACGCCGCGGCCGCCGCCGAACTGGACAGGAGCGCCACGGCCACGGACCGCGCCATGGCCCGGCTGCGCCTGGGCGGCGACCACACCGTCGCCGACGGTACCGGCCTGCCCGGTGCCGCGGCCGAGCGCGTCCGCGCCTTCGTCGGCGACGTGGAGCGGCTGCGCAGACTCCGCCCCGGTATCACCCAGGACGGTGCGGACTGGCAGCAGACCTACCGCGCCTACACCGACGCCGTGACCGACGGCTTCGCGATCGGCGGCGCCCTTGCGACGTCCCGCGGCGAGCGCGCCGCCCTGGACATCGGCCGTGCCGCCGAACAACTCTCCCGCGAGGACGCCCTGCTCTCCGCGGCAGCCCTCAACCGGGATCTGCCGACGGCCCGTTACCGTGACCTCAGCGGTGCCGTCACCGCCCGCCGCGTCCTGCTCGCGGGCTCCGCGGCCGACCTCGGCGGCGGCAGCCGGGCCTCCTGGGAGCGGCTCGCCCGCTCCACCCGGTACACGGACCTCGAGGCCATGGAGGACGCGGTCCTCGACGCCGGACCGGGCAAGGCGGCGATGGGCGGCGTGGATCCCGCCTCCTGGGACCGGGCCGCCGGGCAGGTGCTGTCGGACCTGGGAAAGGTCGCCACGGCGGCCACCCCCTCCGACCGGCCCATCGAGCGCGGCCTGCTGAGCACCTCGGGCATCGCCGTTCTGCTGGGCCTCCTCGCCGTCGTCGCCTCCCTCCTCATCTCCGTCAGGATCGGCCGCGGCCTCGTCGTCGAACTGGTCGGCCTGCGCAACACCGCGCTCGAACTGGCCCGCCGCAAACTGCCGCGTGCCATGCGCCGGCTCCGCGCCGGCGAGGAGATCGACCTCGACAAGGAGGCACCGCCCGGCAGGCACGGCGGCGACGAGATCGGACAGGTGGCCGAGGCCCTGGCCACCGTGCAGCGCGCCGCGCTGCGGGCCGCCGCGGAACGCGCCGAACTGGTCAGCGGTGTCTCGGGCGTCTTCGTCAACCTCGCCCGGCGCAGCCAGGTGCTGGTGCACCGTCAGCTCGCGCTGCTCGACAGCATGGAACGCCGTACCGAGGACCCGGGCGAGCTCGAGGACCTGTTCAAGCTCGACCACCTCACGACCCGCATGCGGCGGCACGCCGAAGGTCTGATCATCCTCTCCGGGGCGGCTCCCGGCCGCGCCTGGAGCAAGCCCGTACCCCTCACCAATGTGGTGCGCGCCGCCGTCGCCGAGGTCGAGGACTACGCCCGCGTCGAGGTGCGGCGGCTCCCCCTCGCGGCCGTCGTGGGCTCCGCTGTCGCCGACCTCACCCACCTCATCGCCGAACTCGTCGAGAACGCGACCCAGTTCTCGCCCCCACACACCAAGGTGCGCGTCTACGGCGAGCAGGTGGGCAACGGCTACGCCCTGGAGATCGAGGACCGCGGGCTCGGCATGGGTAAGGAGGCGATCGCCGAAGCCAACCGGCGCATCGCGCGCACCCAGGCGCTCGATCTGTTCGACAGCGACCGGCTCGGCCTGTTCGTCGTCAGCCGGCTCGCCCGGCGGCACGACGTCAGGGTCTCCCTGCGGCCCTCCCCGTACGGCGGGACCACGGCCGTCGTCCTGCTGCCCACCGCCTTGCTCGACATGAGGGCACCCGAAGCCCGCTCCTCGCGGGGAGCCGGGACGGAGGGCGCGGCGTCCGGCCCGCACGGACCCCGCCAGGGGTCCGCGGAGGTCCTCCCCACGGGATCGGCCTCCCCGCGTGGCGACGGCGACGGGCCGCCGCGCTCCTCCGCACCCCGGCCGGTTCCCGTGCCGGAGCCCGTGGCGGTCCCCGCACCCGCGGCGGGCCCCGCTCCCGGCCTCGCCACCGCGCAAGCACCCGCCGCCACGCAGGCATCCGCCACCGCGCAGGCACCCGCACCCTCGCCCGCCGACGGCGGCAGCCGGCTTCCGCGCCGCGTGAGACGCGCGAGCCTCGCCCCGCAGTTGCTGGAGCCCCCCGCACGGAAGCACGCCACGGAGCACGGGGAAAACGGCCGCGCCATACCCGAGCGCTCGGCGGAGCAGGCCCGCGCGACGATGGCCGCCTTCCGCCGCGGCTGGGTCCGTGGCGGCGGCGCCGGAGCCCGTGACATCGCCGACGGCGAACCCGCCCTCCCGCGTCCCCTGAGGGCGGCACCGCCGCCCGGCGCCGGCCCCGGACCCGGCCGGCCGGGCCACCACGACGGTCCGCACACGACGCCGGAGGACGGCGGCCAGGACGAGGGCCGCGGCCCCGGCCGGGCATCCCGCGAAGGAGAGCACGGATGATCGACGCAACGAACCGGTCCGGTGAACTGGACTGGCTGCTGGACGACCTCACCGACCGGGTGGCGCACGTGCGCCATGCCGTGGTGCTGTCCGGGGACGGCCTGGCCGTGGGCTCCTCGCGCGGGCTGAGCCGTGAGGACGCCGAGCACCTGGCGGCCGTCGCCTCGGGCTTCCACAGCCTCGCCAAGGGCGCCGGACGCCACTTCGAGGCCGGTGAGGTCCGGCAGACCATGGTCGAACTCGACCACGGCTTCCTTTTTGTGGCAGCCGCGGGCGAGGGCTCGTGCCTCGCGGTGTTCACCGCCGCGGGCGCCGATGTCGGCATGATCGCCTACGAGATGGCCAGGCTGGTCAAGCGCGTGGGCGAGCACCTGCACACCCCGCCGCGCCTGGGCACCGCCGGTCCCGCCGCCGGCTGACCGGGCGCGGGGGTGAAGAACGCTCGGCAGCCGCGAGAGCCCGGCGGCCACTGGTACGACGACGAGGCCGGGCCCGTCGTACGCCCGTACGCGATGACCGGCGGCCGCACCCGGCCCGGCACGGCGGTCGCCGCCCTCGACCTGATCGCCCAGGTGCTCGCCGAACCCGGCGCCGCCGACGATCCCACGCTCGAACCCGAGCACACCGCGTTGCTCGCGTTGTGCCGGGACGAGCCCCTGTCGGTCGCGGAGCTCGCCGCCGACGCCGACCTGCCGGTGGGTGTCGTACGCGTCCTGCTCGGCGACCTCATGGCGCTCGGCAGCGTACGGGTGCGTACGCCCGTACCGCCGGCGCAACTCCCCGACGAGCGCATCCTGCGAGAGGTGATCAATGGACTCCGGGCACTCTGAGACGCCGGTCATGGCCCTGAAGATCCTCATCGCGGGGGGCTTCGGGGTCGGCAAGACCACCATGGTGGGCGCGGTGAGCGAGATCCGGCCGCTGCGCACCGAGGAGCAACTGACCGAGGCCGGGCGCCATGTGGACGACACCGGGGGAGTGGAGCGGAAGACCACGACCACGGTGGCGATGGACTTCGGCCGGATCACCATTCGGGCCGGCCTGTCGCTCTACCTGTTCGGCACCCCGGGACAGGACCGCTTCTGGTTCCTCTGGGACGAGCTGTCACAAGGGGCGCTCGGCGCTGTGGTGCTCGCCGACACCCGCCGCCTGGAGGAGTGCTTCCCGGCGGTGGACTTCTTCGAGCACCGGAAGATCCCGTTCGCCGTCGCCGTCAACCGCTTCCCCGGTTCGCACGAGCACCTGCCGGAGGACATCGCCCGCGCCCTGGACCTCCAGGACGGCACCCCCGTGGTCCTGTGCGACGCGCGGGACCGCGCATCGGGCAAGGAGGTGCTGATCTCCCTTGTGGAGCACGCCGGACGCATGCACGCGGCCCGCCTCCTGGAGTCCGTGCGCTGACCGATCGCGGACGAGCGGGGCACCCTAGCAGAACGGCGCCGCCGATGAAGAAATTCAGAGTGCATTGAGAGGGCGGGGAATCCGGTGCGTACAGGTGGCCAGACGGGGCGCACGGGCCCCGACGCCCCTACCGCGCAAGGAGTCCAGATGCACAAGCGGATCGGTGCCGCAGTCGCCGGAACGGCCGCTGCCCTCCTCCTCGTCACCGCCTGCGGCGGGTCGAACGGCTACAACCAGGCGAGCAGCGTGGCGCCGGCGGCCCAGCAGCAGAACGCGGCCCAGTCGGCCACCGCGCAGCCGGGCTCCGCGGGCGACTACGGGTCCGACAGCGAGACCTCGGCGGATGCCTCCTCGGGCACCGACGACGGCTACACCGGCGGCGACGAGGGCTCCGACAGCGGCAGCGCGGACGCCGCCTCCGACAAGAAGTGGCCCATCCTCTCCGTCGTCAACGACGCCAAGCTGGGCGACATCCTGGTCGACTCCAAGGGCCGCACCCTGTACCGCTTCGACAAGGACACCGACTGGCCGATGGTCTCCAACTGCACCGGCGAGTGCCTGAAGAAGTGGCCGGCGGCCAAGCCCGTCACCAAGGCGCAGGCCGAGGCCGCAGGTCTCAACCCCAAGCTCGTCAGCACCTACACCCGGCCCGACGGCACCAAGCAACTGTCGTACAACTGCTGGCCCGTCTACTGGTTCGCCGGCGACACCAAGCCCGGTGACACCAACGGCCACGGTGTGGGCGGCACCTGGTGGGCCATGGGCGCCAACGGCAAGAAGGCCAAC
The DNA here is from genome assembly GCF_040638135.1 of Streptomyces sp. NPDC026673. NCBI lineage: Bacteria > Bacillati > Actinomycetota > Actinomycetes > Kitasatosporales > Streptomycetaceae > Streptomyces > Streptomyces sp. NPDC026673. The sequence goes on from NZ_JBEZXR010000006.1 coordinate 177,404, forward strand.
GGGGGCAAGCCGATCCGCTGACCCGGGCGGGCGGCGGGCGCCCCGCGCTCAGTCCGCCACACCGGACTCGGCGAGCACCTTGTCGACCCGCACCCGCACCAGGAGTTCACCGGGCACCCCATTGCGCGCCCCGAACTCCTCGGCGAGGTCCTCGCCCATGTAGCGGGCGGCGATCCGGGTGGCCCACTCCCGCAGCGGGCCGGGATCCTCGCTCACCTCGGCCCGACCCTGCACCACCACATACGCGAACGGCGGCCGGTCATCGTCCACGCACAGGGCGACCCGGCCGTCGCGCGTGATGTTGCGGCCCTTGACCGTTTCCTTCCCCGTGTTGAACACGATGTCGTCCCCGTCGAGCAGGAACCAGATGGGCGCGACATGGGGCGTGCCGTCCGCCCGCGTGGTCGCGAGCTTCCCGGTGCGCGTCCCGGCGGACACGAAGGCCCGCCACTCTTCCTCGGTCATCCTGTGTCCCATGCCCCCATCCTGCCCCGGAAGGCGGCGGACGGCCTCAGGACCCGCTGGAGGGATGTGGCGGCTCCGCCTCCTGGTACAGCGGTACGTCCACCCGCCCCCGTCGCAGCAGACGGCGCCACCGCACCGGGTCGTACTCCTGCGGCGAGGTGGCGGCGAGGAAGTCCTCCAGCACCTCCACGAAACGCTCGGGCGCGTCATGGTGCGGAAAATGCCCCGCGTCCTCGAACAGCTCCAGCCGGCTGCCCGGCATCGCGGTGTGCGCCGTCAGAGCGTGGCGCACCGGGATCACCCCGTCGTGCTCGCCCCACACGATGAGGGTGGGCAGGCCCGCCGTCAGATAGCTGCGGTCCATCATGGTGATGACCTGGCCCCGCAGATCCACGCCGGCCCGCAGGGTGCGCAGAAACGCCTGGCGCGCCATGGAGCTGTCCAGCGTGAGATAGCGCTCGAGGACGTAGTCGAAGTCGTGCCGGCCCAGGCCGAGCCCTCCGGTGTTGCGCAGCACAGGGGCGAGCATCCGCAACGCCCTGCGCACGGGGGGCGAGGTGGCCAGGGGCAGCGTCAGTTCGGAGCCGGGTCCCGCGGCCAGCCGCAGCAGCGGATGTACCTCGGGCCCCAGGCCGCCGCCGCCCACGATCACCAGGCGTTCGCAGCGCTCCGGGAACTGGTAGGCGAACTGCATCGCGACGCCCGCGCCCAGCGAGTGGCCCACGACCGACACCCGGTCGACGTCCAGCACGCCCAGCAGGTCGCGCATGCCGCACGCGTAGGCGGCCACCGCGTAGTCCGCACGCGGCCGCTCGCTGTCGCCGTGCCCCAGCAGGTCGGGCGCGATGACCGTGTGGCGGCGCCCCAGCAGGGGCAGGATGTGCGCCCATGTCGCCGACGAGTCGCCGAGGCCGTGGATCAGCAGCAGCGGCGGACCGCTGCCGCCCAGCCGGAACGCACGCCGGTAGCCGTGGATGTCGCGGTGGACCAGAGGAACGCCCTGCGAGCCGTCCTCCGCGTCCGGGGCGGGACCGTAGACCCGGCGCACGACCTGTCCCCGTTCCATGCGTCCAGCGTGCGACAGCGGGGTTACCCCCGCAATGCCGCACCGTTAGGGCGACGTGAACGCGCTTGCGCCGGTTGCGGCGGCCTCGACGCGCCCTCGTGCCCGGTGCTCCCCTGCGTCCCGGGGAAAAGGGATTGTGAGATGTCACAGTCGGCGCCTCAAAGGGACCCTTCCTGGGCCAGACTGTGCGCCTCCCCATCGAACCCATGGTCGACCGAGGACCTGACGCATGCGCCTGCGCCCCCGCACCATCCGCACGCAACTCGTGGCACTCCTCCTGGTGCCGCTGCTCTCGCTGGCGGGTCTGTGGACATACAGCACCTTCACCTCGGTGCGCGGGGGATTCGCCCTCATGGGGATCGCCGACACCTATCGCTACTACGGCACCCCTGCCGACGACCTCGGCCGCGCCCTGCAGGTCGAGCGGCGCCTTGCCGTCGCCTATGTGGCGTCCGACGGCGCGACCGGCGGGGCCGAACTCAAACGCAGCGAGCGCGCCAGCGACACTCTGCTCACCATCGTCCGCGACCACGCGCGAGAGCAGGCGCAGGGCGCCGGCCTCGACCTCACCCAGCGGCGGCGGCTCACCGAGCTGATCACCGCGGCGAAGGACCTCGAACCGCTGCGCCAGGACGTCCGGCAGCGCGACATCGGCTGGTCGATGACGCTGCACCGCTACTCGGCTGTGATCGACCCCATTTTCCGGCTCCGGGGAGCGCTCGTCGCCCTGCAGAGCGGCGAGGTCGCCCGGCAGGGCGGTTTCGTCATCGAGCTCGTACGGGCCAGGGAACTGCTCTCCCGCGAGGACGCGATGCTCACCGCGGCGCAGGTCGGCTCGCCCATGACGCCCAGTCAGTACCGCGAGTTCATCGGCACCATCGACGGCCGGAAGCTGCTGCACACCATCGTCGACCCGGAGTTGACGAAGGCCGCGAAGGAACGCCTCGACCAGTTCGAGGGAGGCAGCGTCGCCTGGACGCTGGACTCCATGGAGACCGCGGCCCGTTCGGCGGGTGCCGGGGACGTGGGCCTCGTCGTCTCCCGCGACCGCTGGCGCCAGAACGCCGACCGGGCGCTCGCCGAACTGAGCGACGTCAACGTCGAGGCCGCCCGCGAAGTGGGCGAGCAGGCTCGCGGCGACGGCATGGACGTCCTCGTGCGGACCGGTGCGGTGAGCCTCGCCGGACTGTTCCTCGTGATCCTGTCGGTCGTCGTCTCGCTGCTCATCGGACGGGGTATCGCCCGCAGACTCACCCTGCTGCGCAACCAGGCCCTGGAACTCTCCGGGAAACGCCTGCCCGAGGTGCTCCGCAGGCTGCGCGCCGGCGAGGAACTCGACGACGCCGCGGTGGCCCGCGCCGCGCCCGACCTGCGCTTCGGCGCCGACGAGGTCGGACAGGTGGGCCGGGCCTTCAACAACGCGCAGCGCGCGGCCGTGCAGGCGGCCGTGGACCAGGAGAAACTGCGTCGCGGCGTCGCCGCGGTCTTCACCAACCTGGCCCGCCGCAGCCAGGTGCTGCTGCACCGCCAGCTGACGCTCCTCGACGCCATGGAGCGCCGCTCGGGTGACCCGGCGGACCTGGAGGACCTCTTCCGCGTCGACCACATCGCCGTCCGCATGCGCCGGCACGCGGAGGGTCTGCTGATCCTCTCCGGCAACGCTCCCGGCCGTGCCTGGCGGCGCCCCGTCCGGCTCGCGGAGGTGGCGCGCGCCGCGGTCGGCGAGGTCGAGCACTACCAGCGGGTCACCGTACGGCGCATGCCCCGGGTGGCGTTGACCGGTCCCGCCGTCGCCGACGTCCTGCACCTGCTCGCGGAGCTGATCGACAACGCCACCGCCTTCTCGCCGCCCGACACCAAGGTCGAGGTGCGCGGAGAGACGGTCGCCGGCGGTTACGTCCTGGAGGTCGAGGACCGGGGCCTCGGGATGAGTCCCGAACGGCTCGCCCAGGCCAACAACGAACTCGGCGAGGCCGCCGCCGGGACCGACCTCCCCGAGACGGACCGCCTGGGCCTGTTCACCGTCGGCCGCCTCGCCGCCCGGCAGGGTGTGCGCGTCACGCTGCGCCGCGGCCGGTACGACGGTACGGTGGCCGTCGTGTTCGTCCCGCAGTCCGTACTCGTGGACGCCTCCGGTGACGACGCCGAAACCGGCGAGCAAGTGCTCCGCCCGCGCGCGGTGCCGGAGTCGGCCGGCCCCGACCGGGCCGACACGGCACCGCGAACACCCAGGCCGCGACGCGGACCGACCAGGCCGCGTGAGGACGGGCGCACCGGGACGGGGTTGCCGAAGCGGCAGCGGCAGGCCAGTCTCGTAGCGCAACTGAGGGACGACGCCGTGCACGAGAGCCCGGCCGAGTCACCCGGTGGGGGAACGGAAAGGGAACGATCTCCGGAGGAGGCTCGTTCCACCATCACGGCGTTCGCCCGCGGCCTGGCCCGCGGGAGGGACGCCGCAACACCGCAAGGGACAGCGGAGACCGGGGAGAACGGGGGATGACGGTGAGCAGTGGACTCACATGGCTGATGGACGATCTGACCGAGCGGGTGCCGCACGTCAGGCACGCGCTGGTGCTCTCCAGCGACGGTCTGGTGACCGGCGCGAGCACCAGTCTCGATCGCGCCACCGCCGAGCACCTGGCCGCCGTCTCGTCCGGGTTCCACAGCCTCGCCAAGGGCGCGGGACGGCACTTCGACGCGGGCGGCGTGCGGCAGACGATGGTCGAGTTCGACGACGGCTTCCTGTTCGTCACGGCGGCGGGCGAGGGCAGTTGCCTCTCCGTGCTCAGCGGCGTGCAGGCCGACGTCGGCCAGATCGCCTACGAGATGACCCTCATGGTCCACCGGGTCGGTGAACACCTCGGTGTCACGCCGCGCCGGCACGACGCGGCGGCCCCGGGGGAGTGATGAAGCATGAACCCGAGCCCGCCGGGAGACGAGGGCGCGCTCTGGTATGACGACGAGGCCGGTCCGATGGTGCGCGCCTACACCATCACCGGCGGTCGCACCCGGCCGGACTCCGACGGCGATGTCGATCTGATCGCCGTCATGGTCGCAGCGGTCGGCACGACCTCGGACGACGACCTCGACGAGGAACATCTGGGCCTCCTGGACCTGTGCCGGGAGGGACCGCTCACCGTGGCCGAACTGGCCGCGGAGGCCGATCTGGCGCTGGGCGTGGTCCGGGTACTGCTCGGCGACCTCCTGCGCGAGGGCCATCTGCGGGCCATCCGGCCGGTTCCCCCGGCGGAGCTGCCCGACGTGGGGCTGCTCAAGGACGTGATCGACGGCCTGCGCGCCTTGTGAGCCGGTTCGGCGGTCCGCCGGCCGGCGGCGATGTCGGCCATGGGGCGTAGCGTGACGGCATGGACGGGATCACATACGCCAGAGGGGACGCCACCGCGCCACAGGGCAAGGGCGTCAAGCTGATCGTCCACGTCTGCAACGATCTGGGCGGCTGGGGCAAGGGGTTCGTGCTCGCACTCTCCCGCCGCTGGCCGGAGCCCGAGACGGCGTACCGGCGTTGGCACCGGGAGCGCGCGGGGAACGACTTCGGCCTCGGCGCCGTCCAGTTCGTGCGCGTCGGCGAGTGGGTGTGGGTGGCCAACCTGATCGGCCAGCACGGCATGCGCACGGGCAGCAAGGGCGTGCCGGTGCGGTACGAGGCGATCGACACGGGACTGTCCGCGGTGGCGGGCAAGGCCCGGGAGCTGGGCGCGTCCGTGCACATGCCGCGCATCGGCTGCGGCCTCGCGGGCGGACGGTGGGAGCGCGTGGCGCCCTTGATCGAGGAGCGGCTCGTACGCGAGGGGATCGCCGTGACGGTGTACGACCACGGGGGGTGACGCGGAGTTATCCACAGGCCCCCGCGGATGTCGGCGCCAGGACCTATCGTCGTGACTGTCAGTGATGAGTCGTTGCGGAAGGTCAGGGGGAGTGGCATGGCTGTCAAGGAGACCGCCGTCCGGGAGGCGCTCGGCATGCAGCGCGCCCGGGAGGAACTGTGCCTGGGGCCCGAGGAGTTCGAGGTCGCGCTGCAGACCGGCGAAGTGCGCACGGCGCCGGCCGTCGCGGGCCGGCGGCGCGTGGTCCGGGAGGATGTGGACCGGCTGCGCGCGGAGGAGGGCTTCCCCGACCGCCTGCGCGAACGGCTGGAGTTGGTGGGAGGCATGGAGGGCGCGGCGCTGATCGGCATCAGCCGGGAGCGCTTCACCAGACTGGCCAAGGGCGGCTTCCTCCGCCCCGTCCGCTGGTATGTCAATCGCTACCGCGCGGTCGTCTGGCTCTATCTCGCCGAGGAGGTGCGGCGGTTCGCCCGGGCCCATCCGGCGCTGCTCGAGGGCCGGCTGCCCGTCGAGTTGAGGGACGCCCTCGACGACGGGGAGGATCACCGCGGCCGGGGCTGGCGGGCGCGCCGGGTGGAGGAGCTGGTGCGGGACGCGGAGGACGCCTGGGCCGAGGCGGCCGCCTGGGCCGCCCTGCTGGGTCCCGAAGCGGCGGCCGGCGCGGTACCGGAGAACCATGAGCGCGCGTATCTGCGGCGGCTGTGCCCGGCGCTGCCGCCCGGCAGCACGGGCTCGTACGCGACACGCGAGGTCATCGAGGCCCTGACCGTCGCGTCCGACCCCGACGAGGTCACCTTCGCCCAGGTCTCCCTCGCCGACGCCCTGTTGCGGGCCCGCGCGTCCCGCCCCGTGCCGCGCCCCGAGCGGGTGGCACCCGCCGCCTCCACCCCGCCCGGTGTCCCCGCGCCCCTTCCCGCCCACGATCCACCGGCCGCCCCGCCCCCACCCGCAGCTGCGCCGCCCCCGTCCCCGCCCCTGCCCCCGCCCGTCGAACCGCCCGGCCGCTGGCGCCGCTTCCTCGGCCTCGGGTGATCGCGGGCGCGCCGTGAAAAGCAGATGCGACGGGATGGCGGCGCAGGCGAGACTGCTCGGGCCGGCCGGCGCTGCCCGTGCGCCCGCCATCCCCGAACAGTCAAGGAGCCCGCGCTTGCAGGGTGTCGTCACCGTCTCGCCTTCCCAGATGCCCGAGCTGCTGCTCAACTTGGCCACCGTCCGGCCGGTCTTCCTGTGGGGCGCCCCCGGCATCGGGAAGTCGTCCCTGGTCAGGGAGTTCGCCGACTCGCTGGGGCTGGAGTGCGTGAGTCTCATAGGCACCCAGCTGGCTCCGGAGGACCTCATCGGCGTTCCGCAGATCGTCGACGGCCGCTCCAGGTTCTGCCCGCCGGAGACGATCGCCCGTGACGAGCCGTACTGCCTGTTCCTCGACGAGTTGAACGCGGCCACCCCCGATGTGCAGAAGGCCTTCTACTCGCTGATCCTCGACCGGCGCATCGGCTCGTACGAGTTGCCGCCGGGCAGCATCGTGATCGGCGCGGGCAACCGGACCACCGACAACGCACTGGCCCGGCCGATGGCCTCCGCCCTGGTCAACCGGCTCGCGCACGTCCACCTGCGGGCCTCCGCCGCGGACTGGCTCGTCTGGGCGGCGAGCGCGGGCATCCATCCGTGGATCGTCGATCACCTCACCGACCGGCCGGACCACCTGTGGTCGGCTCCGCCCAAGACCGAGGAGCCGTTCTCCACTCCGCGCGCCTGGCACATGCTCTCCGACGCGCTCCACTCCTTCGGACCCGCCCTGGACGAGGAGACGCTGAAGGTGCTCGCGTACGGCACGCTCACCCCGGCACACGCCACGGCCTTCTGCGGCTATGTCAAGATCGTCCGGCACTCCTACGGTCTGGACGCCATCCTCAAGGGGGACGCTTCCTGGCCGCGCCGCATCGAGGACCGTGATCTGCTCTACTACCTCGCGGACTCCTTCCGCGGCCGTCTGATCAAGGAGCTGCCGGCGCAGCGGGAGCACGCGTCCCCGGCGGTGCGGCAGTTCGCCTACCGGGCCAAGGCGCTGCTGGTGCAGTTGGCCGAGATCTCGGTCGAGGTCGCCCAGACGGTGATCGCCGACGGTGACGACGACAACCCCGTGCTGCCCTCCTGGTTCCTCCTCGAAGCCGCCCGGGACATGCCGCGGCTGGTCGAGGCGCGCCGGTGAGCGGTGCACGCGGAGACACGTCCCGGGGGCGGTCGGCACCCCGCAAGGATCCGGCGGCCGAGGCCTTCGCCGCCGGCGTGGACCTGCTCCGCCGCAACACCGCCCTTGCCGCGCTCTCCGCCGTCAACGGACGTCTGTGCCGGAGCAAGGAGTGCGAGGAGCACCCTCGCGGCGGTTGGGCGGCGGTCACTTCCAATGGCGTCGTGCACGCCGACCCGCTGCGTCGCGCGGACCCAGAGGAGTGGGCGTGGGTGGTGGCCCACTGCCTCCTGCACCTCGGCTTCGGCCATGTGCCGGCCGCGAAGGGCGTGCGAGAGCAGCCCGACCGGTTCGATCTGGCCGCCCGTTGCACGGTGGTCAACCGCTTCCTGGACACCTTCCCCGTGGGCCGTGCTCCCGTCGCGCTTCCGCAGGGATTCCCGGACGGCGACGAGGAGCAACTTGCCGCCCGCTGGCGTCGCGACGGCATCCCGGCCGGGTTCACGGCGTGCGGCGTCGCGGGCACGCTGCCCGACCAGGTGCTCCGCCCCTGGCACCAGCCCTGGTCCACGCCCGAGGACTGGACCGTGGCCTTCGCGAGCGCCCTGACCCGCACGATGTCGGCGGCCATGGACGTCGCGGGAGGCCGCCGGGAGGAGCTCACCGGTGCCCGGCGCCCGCAGCGCCCCTGGGAACGCGCCCTGAGCTGGTTCGTCTCCTCCTACCCGCTGCTCGGCGGCATCGCCGCCGGGATGACCCTGGTCGCCGACGCCGAACTCGCCCGTGCCCAGCAGATCTCGGTGGCGGCGGTCAACGCGGACGCGGGGGAGATCTACCTCAACCCCCTGTGCCGGTACGCCGACGAGGAGTGGCGTTTCATCCTGGCCCACGAGATGCTGCACGCCGCGCTGCGCCACGGCGAACGCCGTGGCGGGCGGGACGCCTACCTGTTCAACGTCGCCGCCGACTACGTCATCAACGGCTGGCTGGTGGAGATGGGCGTCGGGCAGATGCCCGAGGGGCTGCTGCACGACCCGGAGCTCGCCGGACTGTCCAGCGAGGAGGTGTACGACCGGATCGTCCGCGACCAGCGGCGGGTGCGCCGTCTGGCCACGCTGCGCGGCAAGGGCCTCGGGGACGTCCTCGGGGAGCCGCTGCCGCGCCCCGGAGAGACGGCCCCCACCTGGCTGGACCTGGACGAGTTCTACCGGCGCGGGCTGTTCCAGGGCTTCGAGTTGCACCAGCGCAAGCGCGGATTCCTGCCCGCCGGACTCATCGAGGAGATTCGTGCGCTGTCCCACCCACCGCTGCCGTGGGACGCCAGGCTGGCCCGCTGGTTCGACGAGTACGTGCCGAGCCCGGAGGCGGTGCGCAGCTTCTCCCGCCCCGCGCGGCGGCAGGCGTCCACGCCCGACATTCCCCGGGCCGGTCGCGCCTTCCCGCCCCAGGAGGTGGCCCGTTGCACCTTCGGCGTGGTCCTGGACACCTCCGGGTCCATGAGCCGGGCGCTGCTCGGCAAGGCGCTCGGCGCCATCGCGTCCTACGCCACCGCCCGCGACGTGACCGCGGCCCGGGTGGTGTTCTGCGACGCGGCCCCCTTCGACGCGGGCTACCTGCCGGTGACCGAGATCGCCCACCGGGTACGAGTCAGGGGCCGCGGCGGCACCGTGCTGCAGCCCGCCGTCGACCTCCTCCAGCGCGCACGGGACTTCCCGCCGACGGCTCCGATCCTGGTCATCACGGACGGCGACTGCGACGTCCTGCGGGTTCGCCGTGAACACGCCTTCCTCGTCCCGGAGAGCGCCCGGCTCCCCTTCACGCCGCGGGGGCCGGTCTTCCGCATGCGCTGAGGGCGGCCGGGGCGGGGCAGGACACGGCCCGCCCCGCCCCGGCCTCGCCGCCTTCAGTCCCCGTGCTTCCGGAACAGCCCTTCCTGGACCACGGAGACCAGCAGCCGGCCCTCGCGGTCGTAGATGCGGCCGCGGGCCAGGCCGCGGGCGCCGGTCGCGATGGGCGACTCCTGGTCGTACAGGAACCACTCGTCGGTACGGAACGGCCGGTGGAACCACATCGCGTGGTCCAGCGAGGCCATGTCGAACCCGCGCGGTCCCCACAGGGGCTCGACCGGCACGCGCACGGCGTCCAGCAGCATCATGTCGCTCGCATAGGCGAGGGCGCAGGTGTGCACCAGCGGGTCGTCGCCGAGCGGGCCCACCGCCCGCATCCAGACCGCGCTGCGCGGCTCCGCGCCCTCGATCTCCTCGGCGGTCCACCGCAGCCGGTCCACATAGCGGATGTCGAACGGCTGCCGGCGCGCCATCCGCTCCAACTGCTCGGGCAGCTCGCCAAGATGCTCCCGGAGCTCGTCGGCGAGCCTCGGCAGGCTCTCCGGATCCGGGACCTCGCGCATCGGCAACTGGTGCTCGAACCCGGGCTCCGGCTGGTGGAAGGAGGCGGTCAGGTTGAAGATCGTCCGCCCCTGCTGCACCGCGACCACGCGGCGCGTGGTGAAGGAGCGGCCGTCGCGGATCCGCTCCACCTGGTACACGATCGGCACTCCGGGGCGTCCCGGCCGCAGGAAGTACGCGTGCAGCGAGTGCACCGGCCTGCTGCCGTCCGTCGTGCGTCCCGCCGCCACGAGCGCCTGGCCCGCGACCTGCCCGCCGAACACCCGCTGGAGGCGCTCCTGCGGGCTCTGCCCGCGGAAGATGTCCTCCTCGATCCTCTCCAGGTCCAGAAGGTCCACCAGCCGCTCGGCCGGGTTGGTCATCGGATGCGCTCCTTCGCGCCGGTTGTCGGTCCGGCGGTCACAGCGCGCCCACCGCCGTCACCTTGACCACCGCGCGGCCCTCCTCGTCGGAGGCGGTGAGGTCGATCTCGGCGGAGATGCCCCAGTCGTGGTCGCCGTCGGGGTCCGCGAAGGTCTGGCGGACCTTCCAGAGCCCCTCCTCGGGACGCTCCTCGATCTGCAGCAGCTTCGGGCCGCGGGCGTCCGGCCCGGTGCCCAGATCCGCGTACTCGTCCCAGTAGGCGTCCATCGCGTCGGCCCAGGCGTCGGCGTCCCAGCCCGCCTCGGAGTCCATCTCGCCGAGTTCGCCGAACCGCTCCAGCGCGGCCAGCTCCACCCGGCGGAACATCGCGTTGCGCACCAGGACGCGGAAGGCACGGGCGTTGGCCGTGACCGGCTTGACCTGGTCGGCGCGCTCCTGGGCCTCCTCGGCGGTCATCTCCGCCGGGTTGGCGAGCTGCTCCCACTCGTCCAGCAGGCTGGAGTCGACCTGGCGGACCAGCTCGCCCAGCCAGGCGATGAGGTCCTGGAGGTCCTCGGACTTCAGGTCGTCCGGGACGGTGTGCTCCAGCGCCTTGTAGGCGCTCGCCAGGTAGCGCAGGACGATCCCCTCGGTCCTGGCCAGTTCGTAGTGGGAGACGAACTCGGAGAAGGTCATCGCCCGTTCGTACATGTCGCGTACGACCGACTTGGGCGACAGCGGGTGGTCGCCCACCCAGGGGTGGCTCTTGCGGTAGACGCCGTAGGCGTGCGAGAGCACGTCCTCCAGCGGCTTGGGATAGGAGACGTCCTGGAGCCGCTCCATCCGCTCCTCGTACTCCAACCCGTCGGCCTTCATGGCCGCCACGGCCTCGCCGCGGGCCTTGTTCTGCTGGGCGGCGATGATCTGCCGGGGGTCGTCGAGGGTCGACTCGATCACCGACAGCATGTCCAGCGCGTAGGACGGGGACTCCGGGTCCAGCAGCTCGAAGGCGGCCAGCGCGAAGGTGGACAGCGGCTGGTTGAGCGCGAAGTCCTGCTGCAGGTCCACCGTCAGACGGACGATGCGGCCCTCCTCGTCGGGCTCGTCCAGGCGTTCCACGACCCCGCCCGCCAGCAGCGAGCGGTAGATCGCGATGGCCCGCCGGATGTGCCGCAGCTGGGCCCTGCGGTCCTCGTGGTTGTCCTCCAGCAGCCGGCGCATCGCGTCGAAGGCGTTGCCCGGGCGGGCGATCACCGAGAGCAGCATCGCGTGCGTGACCCGGAAGCGGGAGGTGAGCGGCTCGGGATCGGAGGCGATCAGCTTCTCGAAGGTGCTCTCCGTCCACCCGACGAAGCCCTCGGGCGCCTTCTTGCGCACCACCTTGCGGCGCTTCTTCGGGTCGTCGCCGGCCTTCGCCAGGGCCTTCTCGTTCTCGATCACGTGCTCCGGGGCCTGGGCCACCACGAAGCCGGACGTGTCGAATCCGGCCCGCCCGGCGCGGCCCGCGATCTGGTGGAACTCACGGGAGCGCAGCACGCGCACGCGGTTGCCGTCGTACTTGGTGAGGGCGGTGAACAGCACCGTGCGGATGGGCACGTTGACGCCGACGCCGAGGGTGTCCGTGCCGCAGATGACCTTCAGCAGCCCCGCCTGCGCCAGTTTCTCCACCAGCCGCCGGTACTTGGGCAGCATTCCGGCGTGGTGCACGCCGATGCCGTGCCGGACGTAACGGGACAGGTTGCGGCCGAACTTGGTGGTGAAGCGGAAGTTCCCGATGAGCTCCGCGATGGCGTCCTTCTCGGCCCGCGTGCACATGTTGATGCTCATCAGCGCCTGGGCCCGTTCCACGGCCGCCGCCTGCGTGAAGTGGACGATGTAGACAGGGGCCTGGCGGGTCTCCAGCAGCTCCGTCAGCGTCTCGGTGAGCGGCGTCAGCCGGTACTCGTACGACAGCGGAACCGGGCGCGTGGCGGAGCGCACGACGGCCGTGGGACGGCCGGTGCGGCGGGTGAGGTCCTTCTCGAAGCGCGTGACGTCGCCGAGCGTCGCCGACATCAGCAGGAACTGCGCCTGCGGCAGCTCCAGCAGCGGGATCTGCCACGCCCAGCCGCGGTCCGGCTCGGCGTAGAAGTGGAACTCGTCCATGACGACCTGGCCGATGTCCGCGTCCTTGCCGTCGCGAAGCGCTATCGACGCCAGGACCTCCGCCGTGCAGCAGATGACGGGCGCGTCCGGGTTGACCGAGGCGTCGCCCGTGAGCATGCCGACGTTCTCGGTACCGAAGAGCTTGCACAGGTCGAAGAACTTCTCCGACACCAGTGCCTTGATGGGCGCGGTGTAGAAGGTGACCTCGTCCCGGGCCAGCGCGGCGAAGTGCGCACCCGCCGCGACCAGGCTCTTCCCGGACCCGGTGGGGGTCGACAGGATGACGTTCGCCCCCGACACCACCTCGATCAGCGCCTCCTCCTGGGCGGGATAGAGCGAGATGCCCCGCCCCTCCACCCAGGTCGAGAAGGCCTCGAAGAGGGCATCGGGGTCGGGCTCGGAAGGCAGCTGATCGATGAGGGTCACACCACCATCTTGCCTGCCCCGCGCACCGGGGGATGAACCGGCGGTACGGAGGAAGATCGACCGGCGGTATGGTGTGCCGTCGATTACGCGTCAACTCCGCTTTCGGGGCGGGGTGAAAGGGCGGGGCACACACCATGATGGGACCGGCACATTCCATCTCCGGAGCGGCGGCATGGCTGTCGGTAGGAGCAGTCTCCGCGGGGCTCGGTCATCCGATGCCGTGGCCGACCATCGTCGTCGGTGCGCTGATCTGCGCCGGCGCGGCTCTCGCCCCCGACCTGGACCACAAGGCGGCGACGATCTCGCGAGCGTTCGGCCCCATATCACGCGGGCTGTGCGAGATCATCGACAAGCTGTCGTTCGCCACCTACAAGAAGACCCGGAAGCCCGGTGACCCCGTGCGCCAGGGCGGGCACCGCACCCTCACCCACACCTGGCTGTGGGCGGTCCTGATGGGCGCCGCGGCCTCCGGCCTGGCCCTGGTGGGCGGCCGGTGGGCGGTACTCGTCATCCTCTTCGTGCACGCGGTACTGGCCGTCGAGGGACTGCTGTGGCGGCAGGCCCGGGTCTCCAGCGACATCCTGGTCTGGCTGCTCGGCGCGACCAGCGCCTGGGTGCTGGCGGACGCCCTGGACAGCACCGAGAGCGGCAAGGCCTGGCTCTTCACCGAGCCCGGCCAGCACTACCTGTGGATCGGCATCCCCATCGTGCTGGGCTCCATCGTGCACTGCATCGGCGACGCCCTGACGGTGTCCGGCTGCCCGGTGCTGTGGCCCATCCCGATCGGGCGCAGGCGCTGGTACCCGCTCGGCCCGCCCAAGTTCATGCGCTTCCGCGCCGGCAGCAAGGTCGAGGTCAAGGTGCTGACGCCGGTGTTCTTCGTGATCGGCGGCGTGGGCGCGGCCGGGGCCCTGTTCTTCGGCTGAGAGCCCCTGCCGCGCCGCACCGCCACGCCGTGACGCGGCGCCGTGCCGGTCCGCACTATCCGTGCCAGGACCGCCACAGCGCCGCGTACGCGCCGTCGGCCTCGACCAGCTGGTCGTGGCTGCCCAGCTCGCTGATGCGGCCGTCCTCGACCACGGCGATCAGGTCCGCGTCGTGCGCGGTGTGCAGCCGGTGGGCGATGGCCACCACGGTCCGGCCGTCCAGCACGCGGGCCAGCGACCGCTCCAGGTGACGCGCCGCCCGCGGGTCCAGCAGCGAGGTCGCCTCGTCCAGCACCAGGGTGTGCGGGTCCGCGAGGACCAGCCGGGCCAGCGCCACCTGCTGCGCCTGGGCCGGGGTCAGAGCGGTGCCGCCCGAGCCGACCTCGGTGTCCAGCCCGTCGTCCAGCGCCCGGGCCCAGCCGTCGGCGTCGACCGCGGCGAGTGCCGCCCACAGCTCCTCGTCGGACGTTCCCGCGCGGGCCAGCAGCAGGTTGTCACGGAGCGTTCCCACGAACACGTGGTGCTCCTGGTTGACCAGCGCCACGTGCTCGCGCACCCGCTCCGCCGGCATCCGGGCCAGCTGGGCGCCGCCCAGGGTGATCTCGCCCGACCGCGGGCTGTAGATCCCGGCCAGCAGCCGTCCGAGCGTCGACTTGCCCGCCCCGGAGGGGCCGACCAGCGCCAGCCGGGTGCCGGGCCGGACGCGCAGGCTCACCCCGTGCAGCACGTCGGTGCCGGCGCGGTAGCCGAAGCGCACGGCGTCCGCGTGGACGTCGCGGCCGTCGGGGGCCACCCGCTCGTCCCCGGCACCCGGCTCGACCTCGCGGACGCCGACCAGGCGGGCCAGCGACACCTGTGCCACCTGGAGCTCGTCGTACCAGCGCAGGATGAGGTTGATCGGGTCCACCAGCATCTGCGCGTAGAGCGCGCCGGTGGTCAGCTCGCCCACCGACACCCAGCCGCGCAGCACCAGCGTCCCGCCGATCATGAGCACCGAGGCGAGGATCAGCATGTACGTCACGTTGATGACCGGGAAGAGCACACTGCGCAGCCACAACGTGTAGCGCTCCCACGCCACCCACTGGCGGATGCGGGTGCGCGAGAGCTCCTCGCGGCGGTCGCCGAGCCGGTGCGCCTCGATGGTGCGGCCGGCGTCCACCGACTCCGCGAGGACCGCCGAGACCGCCGCGTAGCCGGCCGCCTCGGAGCGGTACGCCCGCGGCGCCCGCCGGAAGTACCAGCGGCAGCCGGCCAGCAGTACCGGCACGGCCACCAGCACCGCCAGCGCCAGCGGGGGCGAGGTGACGGTCAGCGCGCCGAGCAGCAGGCCGCTCCACACCACGGCGATCGCCAGCTGCGGGACGGCCTCCCGCATCGCGTTGGAGAGCCGGTCGATGTCCGTGGTGATGCGGGACAGCAGGTCGCCCGTGCCCGCCCGCTCCAGGACGCCCGGGGGCAGCCCCACGGACCGTACGAGGAAGTCCTCGCGCAGGTCCGCCAGCATCCGCTCGCCCAGGATCGCGCCGCGCAGGCGCACCTCCCGGATAAACACCGTCTGCACGGCGAGCGCGACGGCGAACAGCGCCATGGTGCGCCCGATGTGCAGGTCCCGGTGGCCCGCCGCCAGGTCCTCCACCAGTCCGCCCAGCAGATAGGGGCCGACCATCGACGCCACGACCGCGACCGCGTTCACCGAGACGAGCACGGCGAAGGCGCCCCGGTGCCGCCGGGCGAGCTCGCCGACGTAGCCGCGGACCGTGGCGGGCGAGCCCACCGGCAGGGTCGTCGCGTGCCGCGGCGCGGCCGGGTCGTACTCCGGCGGTTTCACGCCGATCATGCGGATTCCTCGGCTTTCTGGAGTCGTGCGGATGCGCGGAGCTCCGGCTCGGTCTCGCGGGTGACCACGGCGCGGTAGCCGAGATCGGCGCGGAGCAGTTCGCGGTGCGTGCCGGTGGCGCGGACGGCGCCGTCCTCGACGAACACCACGCGGTCCGCCCGGTCCAGCAGCAGCGGACTGGAGGTGAGGACCACGGTCGTGCGGTCGGCGCGCAGTGCCCGCAGGCCCTGGGCGATCCGGGCCTCGGTGTGCGTGTCGACCGCGCTGGTCGGCTCGTCCAGCACCAGTACCTCCGGGTCGGCGACGAGGGACCGGGCCAGCGCCAGGCGCTGCCGCTGTCCGCCCGACAGGGACCGTCCGCGTTCGGTGATCCGGGACCGCATCGGGTCCCCGGAGTCGTCCACGGAGGCCTGGGCCAGCGCGTCGAGCACGTCGCCGCACTGCGCCGCGGCGAGTGCCTCGGCCGGGGCGACGTTCCCCGAGGCGGGTACGTCGAGCAGCTCGCTCAAGGTGCCGGACAGCAGCACCGGGTCCTTGTCCTGGACCAGCACCGCCGCGCGGGCCGCCGCCAACGGCAGCTCGTCCAGTGCCGTTCCGCCCAGCAGGACCGAGGGCGTCCCCTCGGTCCGGTCCGGGCTGTGGCCGCCCAGCCGGTCGGCCAGCGCGCCCGCCGCGTCCGGGTCCCCGCACACCACGGCGGTCAGTTCCCCCGCCGGGGCCAGCAGGCCCGTCAGGGGGTCGTAGAGGTCGCCGGCCGGCGGCCGTACCCCGTCCGCTCCGGCCTCACCGCCGTCGCCGTCGCCGGCGGCCGCATCGCGCCGCAGCGCCAGCACGCCGGCCGCGCGCTTGGCGGACGGCCGGGAGAAGGAGTACGCCATGGCGATCTCCTCGAAGCCCCGCAGCGGGAACAGCAGGAAGACCACCGTCCCGTAGACGGTGACCAGCTCGCCCACCGTGATCCGCCCGTCCAGCGCCAGCCGCGCTCCGTACCAGGTGACCGCGAGGAGCAGCAGCCCCGGCAGGGCCACTTGCACGGCGCTGATCAGCGCCCACATCCGGGCGTTGCGGACGGCGGCGCTGCGGACGTCCTGGGAGGCCCGGCGGTAGCGGGAGAGGAACAGCTCCTCGCCGCCGATGCCGCGCAGCACACGCAGTCCGGCCACGGTGTCGGAGGCCAGTTCGGTCGCCTTGCCCGCCTTGGCGCGCTGCTCGTCGGCGCGCCGGGTCGCGTGCGGCAGCAGCGGCAGCACCGCCAGGGCCAGTACGGGGACACCAGCGGCGACGATCAGCCCGAGTTCGGGCCGGTAGACCAGAAGGGCGGCGGTGACCCCGGCGGTCACCAGTACGGAGCTGGCGAAGCGGGCCAGCGCCTCGACGAACCAGCCGATCTTCTCGACGTCGCCGGTGCTCACCGCGACGACCTCGCCGGCCGCGACCCGCCGGGTGAGCAGGGAGCCGAGCTCCACGGTCTTGCGGGAGAGCAGCAACTGCACCCGGGCGGCCGCGACGATCCAGTTGGTGACGGCGGTGCGGTGCAGCATGGTGTCGCCGAGGGCGGTCACCACGCCCAGGACGAGGATCAGTCCGCCGGACAGCGCGAGCCGTCCGCCGGAGCGGTCGACGACGGCCTGCACGGCGAGGCCGACCGCGGCCGGGATGCAGGCCACCGCCGCCATGTGGAGGGTGCCCCACAGCGTGGCCTTGATCTGGCCGGCGATCTGGCGCTGTTCCAGCCAGAGCAGGAAGCGGAAGCCGGAGCGGGTATCGGGGACACCCGGGTCGGCATGGGGGAGTGAGCGAAGCGACATGGCGTCCCGACATCGGTGCTGGGGGTGAGAGGAGACGTGCCAGCGTCGCGTCACCGGGGTGTCGAATTCAACCGGTTTTCTCCCCGTGCGCAGGGAACGCGCCAGGGCCCGGACTCGTCCTCACGGAAGGGATGCGAGGATGGAACGCGATGCGTGGGAGAGGGAAGGTCCGAGTGATGCGTGGGGCGGGGACGGCGGTCGTCGCGGCGGCACTGGTGCTGCTCGCCGGCTGTGCCGGGGGCGCGGAGAAGCAGCAGGACGGTCCCGGGCGCGCCGTGAAGCAGCCGGCGCACGCCACCCAGGCCGCCGCGACCCGTGAGATACCGGGCGTCGGCGCCGCTCTGCGATCCCGTATCCCTGCCGGCTCCCGGCAGGTCGTGGCGGTGTACGGGGACGGCGTACGGTCGGCCGACGCCACCATCGTGCTGTACACCCGGAACGGCGACCTCTGGAAGCGCGAGCGCTCGTGGTCCGGTCACAACGGCAAGCGCGGCTGGACCACCGACCATCAGGAGGGCGACCGGAAGAGCCCGGTGGGCGTCTTCACGCTCTCCGACGCGGGCGGCGTCCTTGCCGACCCCGGCAGCGGGCTGCCGTACCACCGCTCCCCGGCCTTCGCCGCGCCGCGGTCGTGGGCCAAGTCGCACTGGCACGACTTCGACCTCGTCATCGCCATCGACTACAACCGGGTCAAGGGCACGTCCCCGCTCGATCCGACCCGCCCCCAGGGCCAGTCCAAGGGCGGCGGCATCTGGCTGCACATGGACCACGGCAGCGGCACCTCTGCGTGCGTCAGCCAGTCCAAGGCGGACATGGAGTATCTGCTGCGCACACTCGACCCGGCGCTGCACCCCGTCGTGGTGATGGGGGACCGGGCGCACCTGGCGGCCTGAGGATCCGGCGGCCCGGCAAACCGACGGCGGATCAGAATGGCTTGCCCAAGGCCGGGTAGGGCCGCCGCAAGAACGAAGCAGGCTGTTTCCGCAAGAAGTTGAAAGTTTTTCCACGCGATGTATTGACGCTCCCCGCCCGCGGGGCCACTCTCCTATCCGGAGTTCCCACGGGCGGGAGCTCCGCCCCCACACTCGATGGCCCGGCGCGTGGCTGTCTTCGGGGCACCTTTGTGCCCGAACACGAAGGAGCCGCACCATGAGATCGCGTTTTCTGCGCGCGGGTCTGGCCGCCCTGCTGACCACGGCAGGTCTCGTCGCCGTCTCGCAGCAGCCGGCCCAGGCAGCGCCGCCCGGCAGCAAGGACGTCACGGCCACTCTCTTCGAGTGGAAATTCGCCTCGGTCGCCAGGGAATGCACGAACACCCTCGGTCCGGCCGGCTACGGCTACGTCGAGGTGTCACCGCCCCAGGAGCACGTCCAGGGCGCCCAGTGGTGGACCTCCTACCAGCCCGTCAGCTACCGCATCGCGGGCCGGCTGGGCGACGGCACGGCCTTCAAGAACATGGTCGACACCTGCCACGCCGCCGGGGTCAAGGTGATCGCGGACGCCGTCGTCAACCACATGAGCTCCGGCTCCGGCACCGGGACCGGCGGCACGTCGTACAGCAAGTACAACTACCCCGGGTACTACCAGGACCAGGACTTCCACTCCTGCCGTTCGAACATCACCGACTACACCAACCGCGGCAACGTCCAGAACTGCGAACTCGTCGGGCTCTCGGATCTGAACACCGGCAACGACTATGTGCGCTCGACCATCGCGGCGTACCTGAACAGCCTGATATCGCTGGGCGTCGACGGATTCCGCATCGACGCGGCCAAGCACATGGCGGCCTCCGATCTCGCCGCCATCAAGGCCAAGCTCAGCAATCCCTCCGTCTTCTGGGCCCAGGAGGTCATCTACGGCTCCGGAGAGGCCGTGCAGCCCGGCGAGTACACCGGCACCGGTGATGTCGACGCCTTCCAGGGCGCGTACGACCTCAAGCGGATCTTCACCGGCGAGAAGCTCGCCTACCTGAACAACTGGGGCGCCTCATGGGGCGCGGGCTACCTCGCGAGCGGCAGTTCGCGCACCTTCGTCGACAACTGGGACACCGAGCGGAACGGGTCGACCCTCAACTACAAGGCCGGAGCGACCTACACCCTGGCCAACGTCTACATGCTGGCCTGGCCGTACGGCTCGCCCAACGTCCACTCCGGCTACGAGTTCTCCGACAACGACGCGGGCCCGCCGAACGGCGGCACCGTCAACGCCTGCTACAGCGACGGCTGGAAGTGCCAGCACGCCTGGCCGCAGATCGCGGGCATGGTCGGCTTCCGCAACGCAGTGGCCGGCACCGCGGTGACCAACTGGTGGTCCAACGGCAACAACGCCATCGCCTTCGGGCGCGGCAGCAAGGGCTACGTCGCGATCAACCACGAGAGCGGCTCGCTGACGCAGACCTTCACCACCTCGCTGCCCGCCGGCACCTATTGCGACGTGCAGCACGGCGGCGCCACCTACACCGTCGGCTCGGACGGCAGGTTCACCGCCACGATCGGCGCGCACGACGCGGTGGCGCTCTACGTCGGCGCGCCCTGCGGCGGCGGGGGCACGAACCCGGCGAGCGGCGCGTCCTTCTCGGTTAACGCGACCACGGTGTGGGGCCAGAACGTCTACGTCGTCGGCAACAACGCCGCGCTCGGCAACTGGAACACCGGCAGCGCCCTGCCGCTGTCCTCGGCGGCCTACCCGGTGTGGAAGCTCGACGTCTCCATGAGCGCGGGCACGTCCTTTGAGTACAAGTACATCAAGAAGGACGGCAGCGGGAACGTCACCTGGGAGTCGGGTGCCAACCGTACGGCGACCGTCCCCGCCAGCGGCAAGGTGACGCTGGGCGACACCTGGCGCGCCTGACCTGCCCTCGCGCGCTTCAGCAGCGACCCGGCGCGGTGTCCAGGGCGGCGAGCAACGCCGTCAGGGCATCGCGCTGGTCCGCGTCCAGGGGCGCGAGCAGTTCCTCGGCGGCGGCCCGGCGTGCCTGCCGCAGCCGTCGCACGGCGCCGTCGCCCTCGTCGGTGAGCTCGATGCGCACCACCCGGCGATTGGCCGGATCGGGCACCCTGCGGACGAGTCCCCGCTCCTCCAGCGCGTCGGTCAGGCTCGTCACCGCTCGCGGAACGACGTCCAGGCGTTCGGCGAGGTCGGCCATCCGCGGCGGTGTCCCGCCCTTGAGGACGTGCGCGACCGTGCGCAGCATGCGCGCCTGGGCGGGAGTGACGCCCACCGGCTCCAGGTGCCGCCGCTGAGCACGGTGCAGCCGGCGGGTCAGCCAGAGCAGCTGGTCGGCGAGGCGGCCGGTGGACTCGTCGGCGTCCGCGGCAACGGTGCGGGATTCCATGGTCAGAGGGTATCAGGATGCGGTTCATTGTGAGTATAGGTAACAATGAACTACACTCTCATCGTCCTGCCGTACCCGGACCTTTCGGAGGCCCTTTGCACCCCGATGAAACCCCGCGGTGGACCCCGCCGCCCAAGGACCCCGCCACACCCACCGACGTGCGCCGCGTCCTGCGGCTCTTCCGCCCCTATCGCGGCCGCCTCGCCATCGTCGGGCTCCTGGTCGGCGCCGCCTCGCTCGTCTCGGTCGCCTCGCCCTTCATGCTGCGCGCGATCCTCGACACCGCCATTCCGCAGGGCCGCACCGGACTGCTCAGCCTGCTCGCCCTCGGCATGATCGCCACCGCCGTCCTCAACAGCGTCTTCGGCGTCCTGCAGACCCTCATCTCGACCACGGTCGGCCAGCGCGTCATGCACGATCTGCGCACCGCCGTCTACGAGCGGCTGCAGCGGATGTCGCTCGCCTTCTTCACCAGGACCCGGACCGGTGAGGTCCAGTCGCGCATCGCCAACGACATCGGCGGCATGCAGGCCACCGTCACCTCCACCGCGACCTCGCTGGTCTCCAACCTCACCAGCGTCGTGGCCACCGTCGTCGCCATGCTCGCGCTGGACTGGCGGCTGACCGTCGTCTCCCTGCTGCTGCTCCCGGTCTTCGTGTGGATCAGCCGCCGGGTCGGCACCGAACGCAAGAAGATCACCACGCAGCGCCAGAAACAGATGGCCGCGATGTCCGCCATCGTCACCGAGTCGCTCTCCGTCAGCGGCATCCTCCTCGGCCGCACCATGGGGCGCGCCGACTCCCTCACCCGCTCCTTCGCCGACGAGTCGGACCGCCTGGTCGACCTCGAAGTGCGCTCCAACATGGCCGGCCGCTGGCGCATGTCCACCATCGGCATCGTCATGGCCGCCATGCCCGCCCTCATCTACTGGGTCGCCGGCATCGCCGTCCACGGAGGGGGCGGGGCGGTGTCCATCGGCACGCTCGTCGCCTTCGTGTCGCTCCAGCAGGGGCTGTTCCGGCCCACCGTCAGCCTGCTGTCGACCGGAGTGCAGGTGCAGACCTCGCTCGCGCTTTTCCAGCGCATCTTCGAATACCTCGACCTGCCCGTCGACATCACCGAGGAGGACGACCCCGTGCGCCTCCCGCGCATCCGCGGCGACATCCGCTTCGAGGGCGTCGGCTTCTCCTACGATCAGGCGTCACCCGGGCGCACCCTGGACGGCATCGACCTCGAGGTCCCGGCCGGCGGCAGCCTCGCCGTCGTCGGCGCCACCGGCTCCGGCAAGAGCACCCTGAGCTACCTCGTGCCGCGGCTGTACGACGTCACCGAGGGCCGCGTCACCCTGGACGGCGTCGACGTGCGCGACCTCGCCTTCGACACGCTCGCCGCATCGGTCGGCGTCGTCTCCCAGGAGACGTACCTCTTCCACGCCTCCATCGCCGAGAACCTTCGCTTCGCCAAGCCCGACGCCACCGACGACGAGATCGTGGCCGCCGCCCGCGCCGCGCAGATCCACGACCACATCGCGGGCCTTCCGGACGGCTACGACACCGTCGTCGGCGAGCGCGGCTACCGCTTCTCCGGGGGCGAGAAGCAGCGTCTGGCCATCGCGCGGACGATCCTGCGCGACCCGCCGGTGCTCATCCTCGACGAGGCCACCAGCGCGCTGGACACCCGCACCGAGCACGCCGTCCAGGAGGCCATCGACGCGCTCTCGGCGGGCCGCACCACCATCACGATCGCCCACCGGCTGTCCACCGTGCGCGACGCCGACCAGATCGTCGTGCTGGACCACGGACGGATCGCCGAACGCGGCAGCCACGACGAACTGCTCGCACGGGACGGCCGCTACGCCGCCCTGGTCCGCCGTGACGCCCAACTGGTCCGTACGGCATGATCGACGGCCATGGGACCCATCGCGGGGGCGGAACTCCCCGGCTACCGGCAGATCGAGGCGGACGCCTGGACCAATGACCACGGCGACGTGGTGAGCCTGCACTGGTTCGACGTGCCGCCGGACATCCCGGCGCCCCTGGAGGACCTGCCGCGCCTGCGGTACGCCCTGGCCCACTACACGGCCGCGGCGGGCGGCGGTCTCGTCGAGGCGGACGTGCTGCACCTCGGCACGGTTCCCACGCTGCGCCAGGTGATCAAGGTCCCGCTGCCGGACCAGCCCACCGGCCAGGCTTTCCTGGGCAGTTACACCCTGCCCCGCGCCGGTTGCAGCGCCGTGGTGAAGGTGCAGGCGCTGGAGCAGGGCGCCACGGGCAGCCGGGAGGCCAAGGTGCTCATCGAACTCGGCCCGGAGCGCTACTTCATGCCCCACCCGTACGCCTCCGACCTGCGCCGGGGCCTGCCCTTCCACTGGGGCGACGCCCCCCACTACGACGGGCACTTCCCGGAGCACCCGCTCACCCGGGTCCGGGACGCGCTGGCGCAGCTGGCCGTGTCCCTCACGGTCGCCCCGGACTTCGCGGCCCTGCCGCCCTTTGTGGGACCGGCCGCCGCCACGCCGTAGCCCCGGGTGGGCAAGCGCACACCCGGGCCCGGGCGATCACCCGCCCGGCACCCGGCACCGGCGCTAGAGCCTGTCGTCACATTGGCTCCCCCAGCTACCGCTGGGAGGTGCCCCCACCGCCCGGAGGGCGGGCCTCGCGGTTCCCCCAGCTGGCGCTGGGAGGTGCCCCCAGGTGCGGTGCATCGCAAGGCGGAGAGTCGTCCTCGTGGTGGGCTACTCGGACGATTCGACAACTCCCCCGGGCCGAAGGCTGGGGGAGTGCCGTGCCTGGGGGTACCTCCCAGCGAAGCTGGGGGAGCGTCGCGGGGTGGGGGCACCCCCGGCCGAAGGCTGGGGGAGTGCCGTGCCTGGGGGTACCTCCCAGCGAAGCTGGGGGAGCGTCGCGGGGTGGGGGCACCCCCGGCCGAAGGTTGGGGGCGGGAATGTGACGACAGGCTCTAGGGTGAGCGGCGCCGCAGAGACCGCAGGAGGTTCCCGATGGCCGCGTCCGACCGTTCCGCCCGGCTGCTGGCCCGGCTGCTCGCCACCACGGGCACGGCCCACTTCGTGGCGCCCGGCCCCTTCGACGCGATCGTCCCGCGTGCCCTTCCCGGTGACCCCCGCACCTGGACCTACGTCAGCGGCGCGGTCGAACTGGCGCTGGCCGCCGGCATCGCGCTGCCGCGCACCCGCCGGGCGAGCGCCCTGCTGGCGGCCGGCTTCTTCACCGCGGTCTTCCCCGCCAACGTGAAGATGGCCCGGGACTGGCGGGACCGGCCCGGGCCCCTGCGGAAGGCCGCCTACGCCCGGCTGCCCCTCCAGGCGCCGCTCGTGCTGTGGGCCCTGAAGGTGAGCCGCGACACCCAGGTGTGACCGGCCCGCCGGGCGTTGTCGGTGGCCCGTTCTAATCTCGAACGGTGACCTCGCCCAGGAGCCTTTCCGTCGCCGTCGTCGCCGATCCCCTGGGGGCCGGCGGGCGGCTGCAGACGCTGCGCGAGGACGGCACCGCGCAGGGGCCCCCGGAGATCGTCGGCGACCTCGCGGCGGCCGTCGCCGACCGCGAGGCCCGGCAGGCGCCGCGCTGGGTGTGGGCGGCCACCGACGACATCTACCCCCCGCTGCTGGAACGGCTCCCCGCGCGCCCGGCCCGCTGCCACGACCTCAAGCTCGTCGAGGCGGTGCTGCTCGGTTCCGAGGAGCGCTGGGGCCTGCCGCGCTCCCTGGGTGCCGCCTGGGCACGGCTGCGCGGGCTGCCCGTGCCCGACGACGCCCCGGAGGGCGGCCCCGACGACCAGCCGGTGCTCTTCGCCGCCGACCGCCACCGCCTGCCGCCGGGCGCGGACCCGCTGGAGGCCGTGGTCGCCGTCCACGCCGACCAGCAGCGCCGGATCGCCCTGTCCGAACATCCCGACCGGCTCCGTCTGCTCTGCGCCGCGGAGTCCGCCGGAGCCCTGGCCGCGGCCGAGATGACCTGGGACGGCCTCCCGTGGAGCGCCGCCGCCCATGACGCGGTCCTCACCGGGTTGCTCGGCCCCCGCCCGGCCGGGGGCGTCCGCCCCAAGGTGCTCTCCGAGCTGGCCATCGGCATCCAGGAGGCCCTGGGCCGGCCGGTCAATCCCGACTCGCCCGCCCAACTGCTGCCCGCCTTCGAGCGCGTGGGTGTGCGGATCACCTCCACGCGTTCCCATGTGCTGCGCGAGGTCGAGCACCCGGCCGCCGCGCTGCTGCTGCGCTACAAGGAGCTCTCCCGCATCCACAGCGCCCACGGCTGGGCCTGGCGCGAACAGTGGGCGCCCACCGGGCGGTTCCACCCCGAGTACGTCGTCGGCGGGGTGGTGTCGGGGCGCTGGGCCACCCGCGGCGGCGGCGCCCTGCAGATCCCGCGGCAGATCCGCGCCGCCGTGGTCGCCGACCCGGGGCACCGGCTGGTCGTCGCCGACGCGGGGCAGCTCGAGCCCCGCGTCCTGGCGGCCCTGTCCGGCGATCCGGGGCTCGCGGCGGCCGCCGCCGAGGGCGACCTCTACGCCGCCCTGGCCCGCACCGCGTTCGGCGGCGACCGCGGGCGGGCCAAGCTGGGTCTGCTCGGCGCCATGTACGGGCAGACCAGCGGCGAGGTGGGGCCGCTGCTGGAGGTCCTGCGCCGCAGGTTCCCGGACGCCATGCGGCTGGTGGAGTCCGCCGCCCGCACCGGCGAGGGCGGCGGGGTCGTCCGCTCCCACCTGGGGCGTACCTCACCGCCCCCCTCCGCCGACCGTCAGGACCTCACCGACGCCCAGGCCCGCGCCTGGGGCCGCTTCACCCGGAACTTCGTCATCCAGGCCACGGCGGCCGAGTGGGCGCTGGCCGTGCTGGCCTCCCTGCGCCGCCGGCTGGCCGCGCTCGACGGCCGGCCCCGGCTGGTGTTCTTCCTGCACGACGAGGTCATCGTCCACACACCGCTGGAGCTGGCCCCCGCGGTCGAGCGCGCCGTCACGGAGTCCGCGGAGGAGGCCCGGCGCCTGCTGTTCGGCCCGGCGCCGGTGCCCTTCCCGCTCCAGACCCACGTGGTCGAGTGCTACGCGGACGCGAAGTGAGCCGCCCGCGGTCAGTCCGTCACGAGCACGACCTCCAGCGTGCGCGGCCCGTGCACGCCCTCCACCCGGTCCAGTTCGATGTCGCTGGTCGCCGAGGGGCCGGAGATCCACGTCAACGGCCTGACGGGATCGAGCCGTTCCAGCGCCTGCGGCACCGAGTCCACGACCTGCTCCGGCACGCGCACGACCACGACGTGGTGGTCCGGCACGAGCGTGATCCTGCGCCGCCCCTGGTCGGGCCCGGCGTCCAGCACGATGGTCCCGGTCTCCGCGATCGCCACCGCGCAACCGGTGACGACGCTGTCGACGGCGTCGAGTTCGTACGCCGTCAGCGCCGCCGAGTCTGCCACCCGTTCCACGTCCTGCACGGCCGACAGCCACTGCTCCGGCAGGCCGGGCGGGACGACGACCCGGCGGGCGCCGCGCGCGGCCAGCAGGCCCGCGAGGCGGCCGGGCAGTTCGCCCACGGTCGCGCGGTGGACGATCGCGCGGTAGTCGGCGAGGTTCTCCGCGAGCAGATCGGCCGTCTGCGCGGCGTCGCGCTCCCCGTGGACGCGCAGATAGCCGCGGTCCACCGCGGCGCCCGCCGGTGCCGCCTCGCGTGGCACGTCCGCCAGGGCACGGCGGATCCGCCCCAGGACCTGGTCGCGGGTGCTCACTTGGTGCCCTCCCTGCCGTCGGAGCGGGTGCCGGTGCCCGTACTGGTGCCCGTACCGGTGCCCGTACTGGTGCGGGCACCGGCGCTGGTGCCGCGGGTGCGCCGCCACCAGTCGCGGAATGACTCCGCGGGCACCGCCGGAATGTCACGGGTGTCGGTCCAGGCCTTCCCGGGTCCCGGCAGCCGCCGCGGATGGAGCCTGCGGGTCCGCGACGCCAGCCGCTGCCCGGCCCGCAGCGCCGCCGGGTGGTCCAGTGCCCAGCCGGCCGCGCGCATCGCCGCCCGCTCCGCCGCGTGGCCCTTGGCGGGTCTGAGCGTCACCCTGTTCCCCGCCCGGGTCGCCTCGCCGCCCTGCACGACGCGTTCCCGCAGGTGGACGAGGACCTCCGGGATGTCGATGGCCACCGGGCACACCTCGTAGCAGGCGCCGCAGAGGGAGGAGGCATAGGGGAGCGACGCGTCGAGCGCGGTGTCCGTGCCGCGGAGCTGCGGGGTGAGGATGGCGCCGATCGGCCCCGGGTAGGCCGATCCGTACGCGTGGCCGCCGGCCCGCTCGTACACGGGGCAGACGTTCAGGCACGCCGAGCAGCGGATGCAGCGCAGGGCCTGCCGGCCGACCTCGTCGGCGAGGGTGTCGGAGCGGCCGTTGTCGACCAGGACGAGGTGGAAGGTGCGGGGCCCGTCCTCGTCGGTGGTGCCGGTCCAGGTGCTGGTGTACGGGTTCATCCGCTCGGCCGTGGAGGAGCGCGGCAGCAGTTGCAGGAACACCTCGAGGTCCCGCCAGCTCGGCAGCACCTTCTCGATGCCGACCACCGAGATCAGGGTCTCGGGCAGCGTCAGGCACATGCGGCCGTTGCCCTCGGACTCCACGACGACCAGGGTGCCGGTCTCGGCGATCATGAAGTTGGCCCCGGAGACGCCGACCTTGGCGCGCAGGAACTTCTCCCGCAGGTGGAGCCGGGCGGCCTCCGCGAGTTCGGCGGGGGAGTCGGAGAGCCCCTCGGGCGCGGGACGGCCCCAACGGCCCATCGCGCCGTTGAAGATGTCGCGGATCTCGGACCGGTTGCGGTGGATCGCGGGCACGAGGATGTGACTCGGGAGGTCGTCGCCGAGCTGGACGATCAGCTCGGCCAGGTCGGTCTCGTAGGCGGAGATCCCGGCCTCGGCGAGCGCCTCGTTGAGACCGATCTCCTGGGTCGCCATCGACTTGACCTTGACGACCTCGGTCTCACCTGTGGCGCGTACCAGGTCCGCGACGATGCGGTTGGCCTCGTCCGCGTCGGCGGCCCAGTGGACGGTGCCGCCCGCGGCGGTGACCGCCTCCTCCAACTGCACCAGGTAGTGGTCGAGATGGCGCAGGACGTCGTCCTTGATCTGCTTGCCCGCCGTGCGCAACTGCTGCCAGTCGTCGAGTTCGGCGACCGCGCGGGCCCGCTTGTCCCGGATGGTGTGGGTGGCGTGCCGCAGGTTGCCGCGCAGCGTCTCGTTGCGCACCGCGTCACCGGCGGCGACGGGGAAGGCCGGCATGCCCAGGTAGGTGCCGCTCATCGGATGCCTCCGTAGGGCTGCTCCTCGGTCGACGCGAGGATCTCGGCGAGGTGGACCGGCCGGACCTCGGAGCCGAGCCGGGCGAGAGTGCCACCGATGTGCATCAGGCAGGAGTTGTCCACCGTGCACACGGCGCGCGCGCCGGTGGAGGTGATGTTGCGGGCCTTGTCCGCCCCCATCGCGGCGGAGACGGCCGCGTTCTTGACGGCGAAGGTCCCGCCGAAGCCGCAGCACTCCTCGGCTCCGGGCAGTTCGACCAGCTCCAGCCCCTTCACACGGCTGAGCAGCTCCAGTGGCCGGCGGCCCAGGCCCAGCATCCGCAGGCCGTGACAGGTCGGATGATAAGTGACCGGATACGGGAAGTACGCGCCGACGTCCGTCACCTTGAGCACGTCGGTGAGGAATTCGGTGAGCTCATAGGTGCGCGGTACGACGGACGCGGCGACGGCGGCGAGATGCCCACCCCGGCCCTCGGCGCGTGCCTTCTCGCCGATCCGCGGGTAGTTGTCCCGCACCATCGCGGCGCAGGAGCCGGACGGGGTGACGATGTGGTCGTAGCCTTCGAAGGCCCTCGCGTACCGATCGACCAGCGGCTCGGTCGCGTGGCGGTATCCGGTGTTGAACTGCGGCTGGCCGCAGCAGGTCTGCGCGGCGGGGAAGTCCACGGTCACCCCCAGCCGCTCCAGCAGGGTCACGACCGCTTTCCCCGTCTCCGGGTACAACGTGTCGTTCACACACGTGACGAACAGTGCTACGCGCATGCGGCCTCCTCCCGGTCGGCACGGCCGCCCGTGGGCTCATACTGCCGTATTCGCCCTGGGCTGTGGGGCAGAGATCGGATGTCTGCGCGTCGCAGAGAGTGCCATTGACGAGCCATGTCGGGGTGTCCTAACGTCCCTGCCATCGTAATTGAAACCTTTCATATCAGACCCGAGAGGCCAGGGCCGACCGTGCAGCGCGTCTGTTTCCTGTTGAAGGTCCGCCAGGACCGGCTCGCCGAGTACCGCGAGCGCCACGCCGCCGTCTGGCCCGAGATGCTGGACGCGCTCTCCGCCACCGGCTGGCACAACTACTCCCTCTTCCTCCGGGAGGACGGCCTGCTCGTCGGCTATCTCGAGACGGAGGACTTCGCGGCCGCGCAGGAGGCGATGGCGGCGACCGATGTCAACGCGCGCTGGCAGGCCGAGATGGCGGACTTCTTCGAGGCGCTCGACGGCTCCCGGCCCGACGAGGCCATGCGACCGCTCACCGAGGTCTTCCACCTGGCCTGACGACTCCTCCGCCACCCGCGTGAACGGTGCGCCCGCCCTGGAGGCCGCGATTCCGATCCGCCGCCCCTGTCCGGTCACCCGGACACGGTGGGCGCCGACGCCGTCACGAATGCGTAGCATGAACCCCCGGCGGCCTGCGGCGGGCCGGCGGCAGGAGGTAGGGCGGAGCTCGTGACACGCATGGTGGGGATCAAGGACGTCGCCCGGCAGGCGGGTGTGTCGGTCGGCACGGTGTCGAACGTCATCAACCGGCCGGACATGGTCTCCGAGGACACGCGTGCCCGCGTGCTGTCGGTCATCGAGCAACTCGGCTACGTGCGCAGTGAGTCCGCGCGGCAACTGAGGGCCGGCCGGAGCAGGATCATCGCGCTGCTCGTGCTCGACATGGCCAACCCCTTCTTCGTGGACGTCGCGTCCGGGGCCGAGCGCGCCGCCCGGGAGACCGGGCTCGGCGTCATGCTCTGCAACAGCGCCGAGAGCCCCTCGGAGGAGGCCGACTACCTCGGTCTCTTCGCGGAGCAGCGGGTGCGCGGCGTCCTGGTCACGCCCGCCGACACCAGCGGCCGGAACATCGCCTCCTTCCGGCGGCACGGCATCCCCTTCGTTTTCGTGGACCGCGTCGTGCCCAGCGCCGAGGCGTGCTCGGTCTCCGTCGACGACATCGAGGGCGGCCGCCTCGCGGTCGACCACCTCATCGAGCGCGGCCACGAGCGCATCGTCTACGTCAGCGGTCCCATGCACCTCGCCCAGTGCCAGGACCGGCGCACGGGCGCCCTGGACGCGCTCGACGCCGCCGGGCTCCCCGCGGAGTCCCTGGCGCACATCGAGGCCGACCGGCTCGACGTGCCGTCCGGACGGGACGCCGGCGCCCGGCTCCTGGGGATGGCCAACCGCCCGACCGCCGTCTTCTGCGCCAACGACCTGCTCGCCCTGGGCGTCCTGCAGGCGCTCTACGCGGCGGGCATCGCGGTGCCGGAGGACATCGCGCTGGTCGGCTACGACGACATCGAGTTCGCGGCGGCCGCCGCCGTGCCGCTGACGTCGGTGCGGCAGCCCGCCTACCGGATGGGACGCGCCGCGGCGGACCTGCTCATCGAGGAGACGGGGGACGCGGCGGAGGACCACGAGCACCGGCGCATCGTCTTCCAGCCCGAACTGGTCGTCCGCGCCTCCACCCTCGGCAGGAGCGCCCGCGCCGCCCGCTGAGCGCTCCGGGGACGCCGCAGCAGGTGCACGGTGCACGGTGCGGGCCGCGGGTTCCTCGGGTCAGGCGGTCGCGGCCACCGGTTCCGGCGCCCCCGCGTCCTCCCGCGCCCGGTCCTGTGCGCGCAGATGGGCACGGATCTCGCGGACGGCGCTGCGCCCGGCCCGGTTGGCGCCGATGGTGCTGGCGGAGGGTCCGTAGCCGATGAGGTGGATCCGGGGGTCGGAGGCGACCTGGGTGAGGCCCTGGAGGCGGATGCCGCCGCCGGGCTCGCGCAGGCGCAGCGGGGCCAGGTGGTCCAGGGCCGCGCGGAAGCCCGTGGCCCACAGGATGACGTCGACGGCGACATGGCGGCCGTCCGCCCAGGTGACGCCGTCCGCGGTGACGCGGTCGAACATGGGGAGGCGTTCGAGGATGCCGCGCTCGCCGGCGCGCTGCATCGCCTCGGTCATGGGCAGTCCGGTCACGCTGACGACGCTCTGCGGGGGCAGGCCCTGCTTGACGCGTTCCTCGACCAGCGCCACGGCGGACCGGCCCCACTCCTCGCTGAAGGGGCCGCTGCGGTAGACGGGGGGCCGCCGGGTCACCCAGGTCGTCGCGGCGGCGCCGCCCGGCTCGTGGAGCTCCATCAGCAGCTGGACGGCGGAGGTCCCGCCGCCGACGACGAGCACGTGCTTCCCGGCGAACTCCTCGCGCCCGCGGTAGCCGGCGGTGTGCAGCTGACGGCCGCGGAAGGTCTCCTGTCCCGGGTAGCGCGGCACGAAGGGCCGGTCCCAGGTTCCGGTGGCGTTGATCAGGGCGCGGGCGGCCCAGGTGCCCGCGTCGCTCTCGACGAGCAGCCGGCCGCCGGGACCCTCGCGTACCGCGGAGACGTTCACCGGGCGGTGCACGCGCAGGTCGAAGGCGCGTTCGTAGTGGTCGAAGTACTCGCCGACCACCTCGGCCGACGGCCGGTCGGGGTCGGCGCCCTCGAGCTCCATGCCGGGCAGCGCGTGCACGCCGTGCGCCCTGCCGTACGTCAGGGTCGGCCAGCGGAACTGCCAGGCACCGCCGGGGCCGGGGGAGTGGTCGAGGACGACGAAGTCCTCGTCGGGCCGCATCCCGGCCCGCCGCAGGAAGTAGGCACCCGACAGTCCGGCCTGGCCGGCCCCGATGACGGCGACGTCGACATCCACATGGTTCACGGTTCCACTAACCACGTGTGTTCGCGGAAGCTTCCCGGCACACCTCGCGGCGCAGCCGCGCGACCCGCGCCGCGGCCTCCTCCAGACGGGACAGCGGCAGGTCGCCGTCGGCGACGGCCCGGGTCGCCGCGGTGCGGATGGCCTCCCGGACGCCCGTCCCGCAGCCGGGGCCGAGCTGGAGCAGGTCCACTCCGGACAGCCAGGCCAGCACGGCCGCGCCCGGCACGCCCCAGCCCTCCACCACCTCGTCGGTGTCGAGTGGCTCGCTGATCACGACCGCGCCCTCGCCGAACTCGTCCCGCAGCAGTTCGGTGACCGCGGGCCCGCTGAGCGCGGCGGGGACGTCGACGGTGACCGCCCCGGCCCGCTCCAGGCCGCGCCGGAGCCACTCCGGCGGCCTGCGGGTCCGGCCGACGGGCAGCAGGCAGACGTCGACCAGCGCGGCGACGCGGTGCGGTGCGTACACGAGGGTCCCCCTTCGGCGCTCGGGCGGGCGGAGCCGACACTATCCCGATCGACGGCGAGTGGTCCAGACCAATCGGGGGGCGGCCGCCAGGATCAGGCCGGCCGCCCCCCGCCGTTCACCGCCCTCCGGAGAGCAGCAGCGGAGCGCCGCCCGGAGCGGACGCGGGCCGGCCGTTCGCCGCGGGGACGCCCGCGAGCGGGGCGGCGGGCGCCCTCTCGAGCAGCCCCCGCGCGGCCAGTTCGGGCATGACGCCCTCACCGAACCAGTACGCCTCCTCCAGGTGCGGATAGCCCGACAGCACGAAGTGGTCGATCCCCAGGGCGTGGTACTCCTCGATCCGGTCGGCGACCTCCGCGTGGCCGCCGACCAGGGCCGTACCGGCCCCGCCGCGCACCAGGCCCACCCCCGCCCACAGGTTCGGCGCGATCTCGAGCCCGTCCCGCGAGCCGCCGTGCAGCGCCAGCATCCGCTGCTGGCCCACCGATTCACTGCGGCCGAGCGCCTCCTGCGCGGCGGCGATCGTGTCCCCGTCCAGGTCGCCCAGGAGCCGGTCCGCCGTCGCCCACGCCTCCTTGGCGGAGTCACGGGAGATCACGTGGAGGCGGATGCCGAACCGCACCGTGCGCCCCTCCGCCTCCGCGAGGCCGCGGATCCAGTCGGTCTTCGCCTTGACCTGCTCCGGCGGCTCGCCCCAGGTCAGATAGACGTCCGAGTGCCGGGCCGCGACGGGTCCGGCCGCCGGCGACGAGCCGCCGAAGAAGATCTGCGGCAGCGGGTCGGGCGGCAGCGCTGTGAGCCCGCCCTCGACGCGGTAGTGCTCGCCGTCGAAGTCGAAGGGCCGGCCGGCCCACACCCCGCGCACCACCGACAGGAACTCGTCGGTGCGGGAGTAGCGGGCGTCGTGGTCCAAGTGGTCGCCGAACCGGCGCTGCTCGGTGGAGTCCCCGCCCGTGACGACGTTGAGCAGCAGCCGGCCCCGGGTGATCCGCTGGTACGTCGCCGCCATCTGCGCCGCCAGGACCGGTGAGACGACCCCCGGGCGGAACGCGACCAGGAACTTCAGCCGTTCGGTGTGCTGCGACAGCGCGACCGTGGTCAGCCAGGCGTCCTCGCACCAGGTGCCGGTGGGAGTCAGCACGGCCTCGAAGCCGAGCTGGTCGGCGGCGCGCGCGATCTGCGCCAGGTAGTCGATGTCGGGCGCCCGCACCCCGGAGACCGGGGTGACGCGCGAGCGCTTGATGCCGCCGTCGGTGTAGGCGTGCCGGTCCACCAGGGTGCGGCCGTCGCCTCCGGTGGGCAGGAACCAGTGCAGGTGTACGGACATGTGCGGCCTCTCAGTAGGTGCGTGCGGCGGTGGTCGAGGCGGGGAGGCCGCTGTTGAAGCGGCGGTCGACGAAGTCGGCGAAGTCGACATGGCGCGGGATGAGCCCGAGCTTCTCGAAGGTGTCGGCGATCTCCTGTTCGGAGGCGACGGCGGCGTCGTCGACGGCCACCGAGACCCGGGTGCCGTTGCTGCGTTTCACCGAGTCCAGGGCCACCTCGTAGGGCAGCCCGGTCTCCTTGGCCCACGCCTTCGCCCACTCCTCGGGGTGCTCGTAGACCCAGTCCTGAGCGCGCCGCAGACGTTCCAGGTAGTCGCCGATGGCGGCGGCCTTCGCCTTGTCCGCGAGCGCGCCCGGCGCGGCGACCTGGAAGGAGAGCCCGTTGACCCGCCCGGTGCCGGTGGTCAGGACGCGCGCGCCGTTGTTGCGCAGCACCTGGGAGGTGTACGGGTCCCAGATCGCCCAGGCGTCGACCTTGCCGCCGCTGAAGGCGGCCAGAGCGTCGGCGGGCTGCAAGTAGCTGACGTCGACGTCGTCGAGCGACAGCCCGGCGGCCCGCAGCGAGGCGATCAGTTGGTAGTGCGCGGAACTGCCCTGGGCGACGGCGACGCGTTTGCCCTTCAGATCGGCGGGCCTCCTCAGTGCCGAGCCCTTGGGGACGACGATGGCCTCGCCCTCCGACGAGCCGTGCGAGGCCGCCACCACCGTGATCTTCGACCCGGATCCGGCGGCGAAGACCGGCGGGGTGTTGCCCACCCCGCCGACGTCCACCGCCTTGGCGTTCACGGCCTCCAGCAACGGTGGACCGGAGGTGAAGGTCGACCACTTGATCCGGTACGTGAGGTCGTCGAGCTCCCCGGCCGCCCTCAGCACGGCCTCGGAACCGCCCTTCTGGTCACCGACGTTCAAGGTGACCGAGCCCCTGCCGTCGGTGCCGTCGCCCGCGCCGCCCACCGAACTGTCGGCCGAGGAGACACCCCCGCAGGCCGCGAGCAGGAGGGCGAGGGGCAGGAGCAGGGCGGGGGTGATGCGCTGGGTCTTCATGGTTGCCGTCCTTCTGGTGGGGGAGGATCAGGCCGCTTCGGCGGTCGCCTGCTCGCCGACGCCGAGTTCGGCGAGCAGGCGGGAGCGCAGGGCGGTGAAGTCCGGGTCGCCGACCTCGCGCGGGCGGGCGAGCTCCACGGGAGTGTCGTGGGCGATGACCCCGTCCCGCATGACCAGGGCCCGGTCGGCCAGGAGCAGGGCCTCGTCCACGTCGTGCGTGACGAGCAGCACCGCGCAGCCGCGGCGCTGCCACAGCTCGGCGACGAGCCGTTGCGCGGTGATGCGGGTCAGCGCGTCCAGGGCGCCGAACGGCTCGTCCAGCAGCAGCAGATCGGGTTCGCGGACCAGGGCCCGGGCGAGCGACGCGCGCTGGGCCTCGCCGCCGGAGAGCGTCTTGGGCCAGGCCCCCGACCGGTGCCGGAGCCCGACCTCCTCCAACGCACGCTCCGCCACGGCCCGTTCAGATCGGCCCGGCAGCCCGAGCAGGACGTTGCGCCACACCCGCTTCCACGGCATCAGCCGGGGCGCCTGGAAGGCGACGGCGCGCCTGTCCGGCACCAGCACGGTGCCCTCGATCTCCCGGTCGAGCCCGCCGAGGACGCGCAGCAGCGTGCTCTTCCCGCAGCCGCTGCGGCCGAGCAGCGCCGTGAACTCGCCCGCCCGGAGCGTGAGGTCGAGGCCGTCGATGACCGGGCGGCCGCCGAAGGAGCGGGTGAGGCCCGCCACGCGTACGGCCTCGGGACCGGGCGCGGCTCCGGCCGCGCCGTGGCTTACTGGCCGGTGAAGGTCGGTCGCCATTGCAGCAGCAGCCTTTCGAGAGCGCGGACGACGATGTCGGCGGTGAGGCCGAGGAAGGCGTAGACGACGAGGCAGACCACGATCACGTCGGTCCGCAGGAAGTCACGCGCCTGGGTCATCAGGAAGCCGATGCCGTCACTGGCGTTGATCTGCTCACCGAAGACCAGCGCGAGCCACGCGGTCGCGAGCGAGTAGCGCAGCCCTGTCATCGCGCCGGGCAGCGCGCCCGGCAGGACGACGTGCCGGATCAGTCCCCACCGGGACAGTCCGAGCGAGGTGCCCGCCTCGACGAGCTGCTCGTCGACCCCCCGGATGCCCGCGTAGACGTTGAGGTAGAGGTGGAAGGCGACACCGAGGGCGATGAGGGTGACCTTCGGGGCCTCGCCGATGCCGAGCCAGATGATGAAGAGCGGGATCAGGCCGACGAACGGCACGGCGCGGAGCATCTGCACGCTCGCGTCGATCAGGTCCTCGCCCAGCCGGGACAGCCCGGACAGCAGGGCCAGGGCGATGCCGATCACCCCGCCGAGGAGCAGCCCGATCACCACGCGCTGCAGCGACACGGCCATCGCGGAGGGCAGTTGACCACTCGCCACGAGGTCCGCCGCGGTTCCGGCGATGGTGCCGGGGGAGGCCAGCACCTCCGGGCGCAGCACGCCGGTCGTACTGAGCAGCTGCCACAGCGCGAGCAGCAGCAGCGGGCCGGTGGCGCGGCGCAGCCAGCGGGGCAGTGACCGGCGGCGGGCGGAGACGGGCACGACGGGCCGAAGGCCGGGGGCGGCGAGGGCGGTGGCGAGGGCGGGCGGACCGGCGGGACCGCCTGGACCGGCTGGAGGTGGTTCCGTGGGCGGGGTGTCGCGAGGGACGTCCCCGGATATCACGGATATGTCCGGCGGTGCTTTGCTGATGCTCATGGAAGGCTCCACGTCGGGTGGCGGTGAGCGGGCACGCACGACCGTCCGCACGCGGAACCGTTCAGGCGCGGGCGTCAGCCCTGCCCGGCGTCATGCGAACGCGTACGGGGCGGTGCGGTGCGGGGGAAGGGTGCGGGAGGCACGCGGAAGAAAGCGCGCGAGAGGCAGAACTGTGAAGGCGTCAGCAGCCGCGGCGACAGGCGGCGGAGGCCACCCGCAGCAGGTCGATGTGACCGCGCGTGGTGAGCAGAACGGGACGCAACATACCGGCGAACGTAGCGAAGCCGTCCAGATGGCGTCAACGGCGTCTCGGTCCTCGGGATGTCCGCGGCGTGCCCCGGGACCGCGGAAGGCAGCCGGGTGGGCCACCATGGTCACATGGCCGACGCTTTCTCCACCCGCACCCTCGACATCACCACCGGCAGCCGCGAGACGGTCCACGACCTGACGGCCGCCTGCGCCGACTTCCTCGATGCGGTGGCCCGCGGCCGCGACGGACTGCTCAACGTCTTCGTGCCGCACGCGACCGCCGGGATCGCCGTCATCGAGACCGGCGCGGGCAGCGACGACGACCTGCTCGCCGCGCTCCACGACCTGCTGCCCGCCGATGACCGCTGGCGCCACCGCCACGGCAGCCCCGGCCACGGCCGCGACCACGTGCTGCCCGCCATCGTCCCGCCGCACGCCACGCTCCCGGTGATCGGCGGCCGCCTGGAGCTCGGCACCTGGCAGTCCGTCGTCCTGGTCGACACCAACCGGGACAACCCGCGGCGCCAGGTCAGATTCTCATTTCTCGCGTAGCCCGGTGGGGCCATGAGGGGCCGGTAGATTGGTAGCCGCGCCGGCGACGAAGCGGCTTCCGGGGCTGCCAGGCCTCTCCGGACCGCCCGGTCGAGGAGCCGTGCGGGAACCGGACCGGGGCGCGGAAGGCCTCGGCAACTCGGGCACGGTCCGTGACTCACGAGCTGGCGTGAGCGTGCCGGATGCTGGCGCTGGTGCCTGAGCCTCACAAGATCCGCGAAGCAGCCATCCTCGCCTCTGGCCCGCGGGGGGATAGACGAGGTGCTCGTCCGGGGCATGACGGAGGCCGCGGACACCAACCGCGACAACCCCCGCTGCCAGATGCGGCTCAATTTTCTCGGTCGAGGTCTCCGCGATTGAGCGGAGGGGATCGGAAATACCGGACTTACAGCTCCGCGAAGGGTTCCTCCTCCGAGACGAACCGATAGGGATCGTAGGATCGGTAGCGCACACGCAGCAGGAGTACCGAGTCGTCCTCGCTTCTCGGGAGCTTCCGGTAGTTCATCAGGTTGGACAGGAAGCGTGCGACCGCGTGCGTTCCGATGGCGTTGATCCCTGCCATGATGAAGAGGTATTTGTCATCGGCCCAGGGGTTCCTATAGCGCGCGATGACGCTGTAGTCGTACTGAACCCGCTGCGAGTCGGCGTCCGCCGGACGGTCGGGGAGATACCTCTGGCCGGTCTTGATGTCCTCCAGATAGCCGTTCCCGTCTTCCATGCGGAACCTTATGCAGATGTTGGTGCTCCGCTCCTCCAGTCGGTCGAATACCCGGGCGGTGAAGGAATTGCCGAGTGGTGAGCAGATGAGCACCAGATTCCTCTGGAGGTATTCATCGAAACGGGCCTCGGCCAGCACCGAGGGTACTAGTTCGGGCTCGCAGCCCATGGCTTGGAGGGCTTTCTCGACTTCCTGGGCCACGCGGATGTCGCAGTCCGGGTAGTAGACGGAGGTCTCCTCCTCGTTGAACACGGACCGGACGACCATGGGTACCCGCTCGCCCTGCCGGAGCCCGCTGAAGAAGCGCTCCACGTGCACCATCGCGCTGGTGGCCTCGGCCAGTGCCTGCAGGAAGGAGACCAGTCGGTCGGCCTCGGTGCGGCCGGGCCATTGGGCGAGGTCGATCACCTCGATTCCGCACTGACGCAGGTCCTGGACCTCCAGGTCGGTTGCGCCGTCGATGCAGATGAAGTGGGTCTGACGCATGCGTCCCATGCCGTAGAGGACATGATCGTAGATACTGTTGAAGTCCGGATCGGTGAGGCTGTAGCCGACGAAGAGGAAGACGCGCTGCGTGAGGTCGTTTCGCAGTGCGTCGATGGAAAATCTGCTCTCGCTGGCGAAGTCCGCGTAGTCGCTGCGTGTCACGATCAGCGTGTCGGGCTGTGAGATCGTCCCGTGAATCTTCCGCACCACCTTTCCGCGCCGCTCGGCGAAGGTGCGGGCCGCTTCCTCGGACACCACGGCGGCGAATCCGTGATGCTGCTGGCGCAGGGTCTCCTCGAGCACTTCGTCGTGATTGGTCGTGTAGTACGTGTCGCACGGCAGTTGGGTGACGAGGTTGTGGACTTTGGAGTCCGTGAAGCGCTTCACTTCCATGAGTTCCTGGAGGCGATTGACCAGTCGGCGCCGGTTGTAGCGGTTCTCGTAGTACTGCGGGATCTTTATCAGTTCGCTGGCGGGAAAGCCTTTTCCGTTCTCCGGTTTGGGGAGCCTCAGATCCCGTGCCAGCGCCGTGGCGACCTGTTGACGGTCCGGAAGTCCGGCCGCGGCCGAAGCCCCGGACCCGAGAAAAACGGCGCCCAGTCCCCGCCTGAAGGCGCTGACCAGATCATTTGGTAACTCCATGCCGCCCGCCCCCCTCGAAATTCGTGCCCCCGGACGATCGTCCGGGGGCCGTGATCACCGCTGTCTCAATCGTCGGGCATACCACTTCGCGAGTGCCAGTGTGGTCAGGGATGGATTGGCCGCGCCCTGGCGGGGAAAAACGGCGGGGCCCAGGACCAACACCTGGGGCATGACTCGTACGCTGCCGTGTTCGTCAACCGCATCCCCTCCCAGCGCCAGCGTTCCCGCTTCATGGTCCACACTGCCCAGCGGGTAGACGTAAGGGAAGACCGCCCCACCCGCGGACGCCGGGTCGTGCTCCAGCGCCGCTTCCAACTGCTGCAGATACAGCGGACGGCCCTCCCGGAAATCTTCCTTGCGAAGTGTGTACGCCGTACGCTCGATCCTGAACACCCGTTCCACGATCTCCGCCAGCTGGTTCGCCTGCCGCTCAACGGTCCTGTCATCGGCGGGAGAGATCACCGGCTGTACCTTCAACTCCCACTGTTCTTGGGGAGATACCCGTTCGACACGGACTCGACTCTCGGTCGACACCTGTTCACCCATTGTCCACACACCCACCAGCGCCGCATCCGGGCGGGGGGACTCCATGAGATCGAAGAACACGTACGAGTTGCACACATCGAGCATTGGCATCACACAGAACGCCCGGCCAGCTTCCGGGGGGTACGGCATGGACTCGCGGGGCACGACGGCGAGGAAGCCCTGATTCACATGATCGGTCAGATTCCCGAACTCCCAGAAGTCGCGGCCGTGGGTCTCAGCCAGGAGGCGTCCGACCAGCCGGGTGTTCTCGAAGGTCCCCGCTGCGAGCACCACCTGCTCGGCCAGTAGCACGGCTGAGGATCCGTCGGGCCGCTCCACCGTCACCTCGACCAGCCCCCCCGAACCGGCCTGCATGCGTGTGACGAGGCAGTCGGGGAGTACCGGATACGGCAGAGGCTCCGGCAACGGGCCGTTCCAGTGGGTGACCGGCGTGAACGGGACCTGCCGGTTCTCCCCTTCGGGCACCCGCTCGGAGCGGGACGCCTGCGGGGTGGGGTCGACGGGGTAGCCCAGCGTCCGAAGGTGTTCCAGCAGCCAGCGTTCCCGCGTACCCCGGCAGTGGCTCACCGGTGCCCCGGCCCAGTCCTCCAGTCTTTTGGCAACCTGGTCGTACAGAGATTCCCTCGAGGGCAGCTCGCCGAGCAATTCGGCCGCCAGGGCGGTCGGCCAGGCGCCTGACCTGAGAACTTGCTCCTCGATGGGGAGGCAGACCCCATGCCAGTAGAGCGAGCGCCCGCCCAGTCGTTTGCGAAGCCCGGAACTGTGCAGGTAGTGCGGCGGCAGATCGCTGGTCCAGTTGCGGTGGAAATCCGGATCCTCGGTGTGCCACAGGCGTAGTGACTCGTCGCGAGTCAGTAGTTCCTTGTGGGCGTGGCCGCGGTCGGGCCCCGCTTCCAGTACCACCACCCCGTCTGTCCGGAGATCCGCAAGCTCGCGTGCCAGACTCAGGCCGGCGAGGCCGGAGCCCACCACGGCGATACGGCACCGCTCCGGGAGACCACTGTTCGGCCCGGCCGGAACTGGTTCAGTCATCGGCCCCGCCCACCCGGCAGCCAAGAACAGACTCACGTGCCGGAACGGAGTCCACGGGCCGAAGCCCTGTGCCGTTCATTGTGCGTTCCTCCTGGTGTTCATTCTTTCTGACGTGCTCAGACCGGGTGCCATCGGGGCTGGGAGTCCGAGTCCGAGCAGTCGAGCAGTTCGCATCGAGTCGGAAGCCAAAAATCGTGGAACCCGTCCGGTACTGGGCCTGCAGCGGGAAGCGGGCGCCTCTGGCGCGGTATCACCCGGCCGTTGCTCCGCACGGACGACTGCTCTACTTCCGTGACACGGCAGAGCGCCGCCGACACCTGGGCCCGGACATGCGGATGCGCTGTGGGGACCACCGTTGAGAGATTGGTGTCACGGTCACCGGACATGCGCCTGAGTAC
Organism: Streptomyces sp. NPDC026673; assembly: GCF_040638135.1. NCBI lineage: Bacteria > Bacillati > Actinomycetota > Actinomycetes > Kitasatosporales > Streptomycetaceae > Streptomyces > Streptomyces sp. NPDC026673. Next base: position 218,300 of record NZ_JBEZXR010000006.1, read on the forward strand.
GCGGCTCAGTGCGAGCACCGCTCCTGCCGTGGCCAAGGAGGTCGTCCCCGCGACGAACACGCACCACCGGGACAGGCCCAGGGCAGCAGCGAGCGGATTGCGGCATGCGAGAATCATTCCGTACGTGGGCTGCAGAACGTGCCCGAACAACGATGAACTGGCGTGTCGCTCGTCGTGGCCCTGACCGTCCCGGACGGCGGAGGCGATCGTGTTCCCGTACACGGGGATGCCACCGTCGCGTTCCCGCCGCATCCGGAAAGCCAGCGGTACTGAGGAGGCGGGCAGGGCGAACTCCTGGTGGAGCGGCTCGAACAGCACGGCGTGCCAGAAGTTGGTGTCTGGTCCCCCGACGATCACCACGTCGTGCTGGGCGATCTGAAGGGGATCCACACAATGCTCGGGTGTGAGTGGGGGGACGGGCTGGTCGCTCCCGGCCACCAGTGCCGTGGCGAGAGCGGTGGTGAAGGTGAGATCCCGAACGGGCAGGAGTCGCTGTGCGCTGCCGTTGTCGCCTGACAGTTCGCGTTCTACGACGTAGGGGGAAAGGGGTAACCCGAAACGGCGCAAGTCGACCTGATGATGGGAGCGGCTGAACCGATGCTCGAACAGTGGCCACAGCATTTCCTCGGGCCGGCCGACGTCCGATGGGCCACTGGGCACGACGATCAACGGGCGGTTGGGTGGGAGCAAGGCCCGGAAGCCCGCCATGTATACCGGGTCGTCACAGGCGGTGGCCATGATCTGGGGAGCAGAGGCCCTGTCGATAACCGTCACGGACGGCAGCGGCGGCAAGGGATCCGGCCTACCCGTGACCGTGCGACCACGGTGCAGAAGGCGCCCTACGAGTATGTGACGCCTGCCCGGTTCGAGCAGCGCCAGACCAGGAAGGAAGAGGGCCGTAGCACCGAGGGTGAGGAGCAGATAAAGGTGAAGCGGCCACGTTATCTCGGCGGCGGAGAGGAAACCCGCCAGCACTGCCACGCTGCTGATCCCCCCGACGACGGCGCGCTGCACATGTGTGCGCACATGCCTGCGGATCCGTTCCCCACGGCTCATGAGGTACTGCCGTTCGGCGAGTTCGTCGCGCTCCATCGATACTTCCCCCGTCCCGGACCGCCACGGCCTCCGCCGTTGTAGTTAGCCTAACTGTTGCCGTGGCGTTTGGAGTTGGGTCATGGTCAACTTCCCGGGCAGAGTGGCCTCGCTCCACACGTGAGGGACACCCTCCTGAGGCCGTTCCGGGGCCTCCGCCCGGCCACCCCGGACCGCACCCTGTCGCACGCGATCCGCAGGTGCCGCGGGCCGCGGAGAACCGCCTGGATCTCGCGGTAGGCACCGACTGGATAGGACCCGTTCTCCTGGCGCGCGACGGGCATCTCGCGCAGCTCGACGTAGACCGGGCACTCGGTGTTGCGGACCGCGCCGAGCGCCATGACCGCGACATCGCACCCGATCGTCGTACCGTCCGACGGCCCGGCTCCGTGCAGCCGACCGTCCCCGTCGCCCCCCCCAAGGCGGTGACGGTATCCCTGCGGCGCAGGTCGCCGCCGTCGGCGCGATGGCGCTGCCGCTACGGCGGCTATCAACCCGTCCAACGCCCCGATCGCATGGTGTGCAGTGCGAAGACTCCGTCGAGGGCGGCCTGTGTCGCCTCCGGCCACGGTCGGGTCTGTACGCCCGCCGGAATCAGAAGCGGCTCATACTCCGCGTGGCCGCCGTCCCGCAGCGCGACCCGCCGCCCGGTCACGTCCACGTCGGTGGCGGGCACGCCGAGCTGCCAGCGGGCCGGCACCTCACCTCGGGCGGCATGCGGCCGAGCATCACGGACTTCGACATGGGAGGCCGGTCGTAAGAGCGTTCGGACTCCGCGCCGATGATCGGCAGGGATCCGGTGAAGCCCTTGTCGCACAGGGCCTCCGCGGCGCGCGTCCCGGTGTGCCACGGGCCCGCCCCGGCACCGTCCCGGAGGGAGACGTCCTCCGCCAGGATCGCCTGGACAGGGCACGCGGCCGCCGCTCGCTCCATTCGGTCGCGTTCCTGGACCGGGAGCCCAGGCGCCGAACAGCAGCGCCTTCTCGCTGTGGAGTTCGAAGACGTCGGGTGCGAGGAAGGCGCACTGCGCATATTTCACCGGTTGAAGTCGACGACGGGTTTCGCGGGTCCGTCTCATCCTGCTGCCGGTCACGGCCGTCAGGGCGCCGGCGGAAGCCGGGCCATGCGCCACCACTAACCGCAGGGTTGACGATCCGTCCTTCGCGAGGCCGCCACCCGGTGCGCCGCCGGCACGTCAGCTCGTCAGCCAGTCCATCACGACCCGGGCGTCGAAGGCGCTCTGGCCTCCGCGCACCAGCAGCCCGGCCGTCGCGAACGCGGGATCGTCCACCTGCATCGGGAGATACGGCACCGCGACACACCGCATGCCCGCCCTGTGCGCCGCCTCCGCGCCGGGCGGCGCGTCCTCGACGACCACGCAGTCCGCCGCGTCCACCCCGAGCCGGGCGGCCGCCTCCAGGAAGACGTCGGGGGCGGGCTTGCCGCGGTCCACCTCCTCCGCGGAGACCACGGTCGTCAGCAGGGCGTCCAGTCCGGTGCCGGCCAGCACCGCCCGGATCGCGTCGCGCGAGGAACCGGAGGCCACCGCCATGGGGTGCCCGGCCTTCGCCAGCAGCTCGACGAAGGCGCGCATCCGCGGGAAGACCTCGGTGGACGCGCGGGCCAGCTCCAGGTAGAGCCGGTTCTTGCCGTCCAGCAGCTCCTGGACGGATGCCGACAGCCCGTACTCCTCGCGTAGGGTCTCCAGTGTCTCCTTGGTGCCGATGCCGATGAAGCGCTCGTGCCGCTCCCAGGTGAAGTCGTCCACGCCGTGCGCGGCCAGCAGTCTGCGGCCCGCCTCGAAGTAGTTGGGCTCGCTGTCCACGAGGGTGCCGTCGAGGTCGAATATCACCGCGGGGAGCGTCATGCCCTCCAGCATGCCAAGCCGGCGATCACGGCGTGCGCCCGGCCGCGGCCTCCCGGCCCACCTCCCGGACCAGCGGCAGCATCCGCTGGGGCACCCGCTCGCGCAGCGCGACCTCCGTACGGGTCCGCACCACGCCGGGCACCTGGATCAGACGCTGGATCACGTCCTCCAGATGCGCGGCGTCGCGGGCGACGACCCGGGTCAGCAGGTCGCCGCCGCCGGTGATCGAGAACGCCTCGATGATCTCCGGCACGGCGGCCAGGGCCTCGCCCGCGTCGTCCAGGTGCCCCTGGGTCACCTCCAGATGCACGAAGGCCAGCACCTGGTAGCCCAGCGCCCCGGGCGACAGGCGCGGGCCGTATCCGGTGATCACCCCGTCCCGCTCCAGGCGGTCCAGCCGCGCCTGCAGCGTTCCGCGCGCCACTCCCAGGATGCGGGCGTACTCGCGCACGCTGGTGCGCGGCTGCTCCAGCAGCAGCGCCAGGATCCGGGCGTCCAGTTCGTCGGCGGGCATGGGCCGGCGGCCTCCCTCGGGGTCCGGGTCGTACGGCGGCCGCGACGGTGCCAACGGCCCGCTCGCGGCTCAGAGGAGGGCGTCGAGGGTGATCGGCAGTTCGCGGAAGCGCTTGCCGGTGGCGTGGTGGACGGCGTTGGCGATGGCGGGCGCGATGCCGACCAGGCCGACCTCGCCGACGCCCTTGGTCCCGGTGGGGGTGCCGCGGTCGGGCTCGCCGACGAAGATCACGTCCAGCTCCGGGATGTCCGCGTTCACGGCGACGAGGTAGTCGGCGAACGTCCCGTTGGCGATGCGGCCGGTGCGCGGGTCGGTGACGGTGTCCTCGAACAGGGCCATGCCGATCCCGCCGACCGTTCCGCCGATGATCTGGCTCCTGGCCGTCTTCTCGTTGAGGATGCGGCCGCCGTCGATCGCGGACACCACCCGGGCGACCCGGACGAGTCCGAGGTCGGCGTCGACGCGTACCTCCACGAACTTCGCGCCGTAGGCCCCGGCCAGGGACATGCCGATGTCGGCCGGGTTCGGAGGCGTGCTGCTCCCGGTCGCGGTGAGCTGAGGCAGCCCGTGCCGGCCGAGGATGTCGGCGTACGACTCCCCGCGGTCCGGGCGGCCGACGAGGTGGACCCGGCCGCCGGAGACCTCGACGTCCTCGGGGGCGGCGCCCAGCAGCGGTGAGTCGGCGTCCCCGCGCGCGAGGTCCGCGAACAGCCCCACCAGCTTCCGGCAGGCGTCGTGCACGGCGTTGCCGAGCGCGCCGGTCAGGCCGGAGCCGCCGGCCATCATCGAGTCGGGCATGTCGGAGTCGCCGAGGTCGAAGCGGACCTTGTCCAGGGGCAGGCCCAGTTCCTCGGCGGACAGCTGGGCCATCACGGTGTACGTGCCGGTGCCGATGTCGGTCGCCGCGCTGCGCACGAACGCGCTGCCGTCGCGGTTCACGGTCGCCTCGGCCATGCACGGCGTCGCGAAGTACGGGAACATCGCGCTCGCCATGCCGTAGCCGACCAGCCAGTTGCCGTCGCGCATGGAGCGCGGCTCCGGGTCGCGGTCGGCCCAGCCGAAGCGCCGCGCGCCGGCCTCGTAGCACTCCAGGATCGCCTTCCCGGACCAGGGCAGCCCGTTGCGCGGGTCGACCTCGGTGTGGTTGCGGATCCGCAGCTCCAGCGGGTCCATGCGCAGGGTGTACGCCAGCTCGTCGAGGGCCGACTCCAGCGCGAAGCTGCCCTGCGCCTCCGCCGGTGCGCGCATCGACGTCGGCACGGCGATGTTGAGCTTGGCCTGCTCGTCCCGGGTGATCACGTTCGGGCACCGGTAGGCGAACGAGGTCCCGTGGGAGAACGGCTCGAAGTCGTTGTCCTCCATGCTCAGCGAGCTGAGGCTGCGGTGGTCGAGGGCGACCAGTTCGCCCTCGCGCGTGGCGCCCACGCTGAGCCACTGCACACCGCTGGGGCGGTGCCCGACGGAGGTGAACATCTGCGGCCGGGTCAGCACGAGCTTGACCGGGCGCTTGGTCGTCCGGGCGGCCATGGCGGTGAGGATCACGTGCGGCCACGCCCGCAGGCCGGCGCCGAAGCCGCCGCCCACGTAGGGCACCAGCACCCGCACCGCGCTCTCGGGGATGCCGAAGACCATGGCGAGGGTGGTGCGCACCATCGACGGCCACTGGCTGGTGTCGTGGACGGTGAGGGTGTCCTCCTCCCACGCGGCGAGGGTGGCGAACAGCCCCAGCGGGTTGTTGGTGTTGTCCGCCGTGACGTACGTGCCGCGCACGATGACGTCGGCGGCCTCCAGGGCGGCGGAGACGTCGCCGCGCGAGTGGTCCATCTTCCACGGGTCCGCCAGATGCTGCGCCCTCGGGTCCCGCAGGTCCAGCAGCGGCTCGGCGGCCTCGTACTCGGCGTGCACCAGCCGTGCCGCGGCGGCCGCCTGCTCCGGCGTCTCGGCGACCACGAAGGCGATGTGCTGCCCGTGGTGCATGATCCGGTCGTTGCGCAGCGGGGCGGGCGGTGCCTCGCCGAGGATCGTCGTCGGGCCGGTCCCCACCTGCGGGGCGTTCTGGTGGGTGAGCACCGAGATCACACCGGGTGAGCGTTCGGCCTCTTCGGTGTCCATCCGGACGATGCGGCCCGCCGCCACGGTGCTCTGCACCAGGGCGCCGTAGGCCTGGCCCGGGACGCTGAAGTCCATCGGGTAGGGGGCGGCGCCGGTGACCTTGCGCGGGCCGTCGACCCGGCTGACGCCCGCGCCGACCAGCGGCCTGCTCTCGACGGTGCTCATGCGGTCACTCCTGACACGGTCTGCAGCTCGCGGACGAGGGTCCGCCGCGCGAGCGGTACCTTGAACGCCGTTCCCGGCACGGTCCAGGCGTCGCGCATCGTGGCCTCCGCCGCGTCCAGGAACGTGGCCGTCGTGGCCGGCGCGCCGGTCAGCACATGCTCGGCCTCGTAGGCCCGCCAGGGCTTCGACCCCACACCGCCCAGCCCGACCCGGGCCTGACGGATCGTGCCGCCGTCCACGATGAGCAGCACCGCGGCCGAGGTGAGGGCGAACTCGTACGACATCCGGTCGCGGACCTTGAGGTAGCCCGAGCGGGCGGCCGGCGGCGGCAGCGGGATCTCGACCTCGGTGATCAGTTCGGCGTGCTCCAGGACGTTCTCCCGCTGGGGGCTCTCGTCGGCCGCGACGTAGAACTCCGTGAGCGGGACGCTGCGCCGGCCCGACAGCCCCTGGATGTGCACGACGGCGTCGAGCGCCACCAGTGCGACGGCGAGGTCGGAGGCGTGCAGCGCGATGCAGTTCTCGCTCACCCCGAGCACGGCGTGCATCCTGGCCGCGCCCTGCACGGCCGCGCATCCCGTGCCCGCGGAGCGCTTGTTGCACTCGAGGACCGCGGGGTCGCGGAAGTAGCGGCAGCGGGTGCGCTGCAGCAGGTTGCCGCCGATGGTGGCCATGTTCCGCAGCTGCACCGACGCGCCGAGCAGCAGGGCCTCGCGCACCATGGGCAGCCGCTCGGCGACCGTGGCGTCGGCGGCCAGTTCCTCCATCGTGGCCAGCGCCCCCACGTGCAGCGACTCGCCCCGGCGTTCGATGCCGTGCAGCGGGAGCCGGGTGATGTCGATCAGCGTGGGCGGCTCCAGGACCCCGTCCTTCATCAGGTCCAGCTGTGTGGTGCCGCCGGCCAGGCAGGACGCGGCCGGGTCGTCGGCCAGCATCCGGACGGCCTCCTGGGTGTCGGTGGCCCTGACGTACTCAAAGGTGCGCATCGTAACCTCCGCCGGACGCCGCCTCGCGAATCGCGGCCACGATGTTGGGATAGGCGCCGCAGCGGCACAGGTTGCCGCTCATGAACTCCCGGATCTCCTCGTCGGAACCGGTCCGCCCCTCGGCCATCAGCGCCACCGCGGACATGATCTGTCCGGGGGTGCAGAAGCCGCACTGGAAGCCGTCGTGCTCGATGAAGGACCGCTGCACGGGGTGCGGCCCGTCGGCGCCGGCGATGCCCTCGATGGTGGTGACCGCCCGGCCCTCGGCCTGGGCCGCCAGGGTCAGGCAGGAGAGCACTCTCCTGCCGTCGACATGGACCGTGCAGGCGCCGCAGGCCCCCTGGTCGCAGCCCTTCTTGGTGCCCACCAGGCCCAGCCGGTCCCGCAGGGCGTCCAGCAGCGTGACCCGGGTGTCCAGCCGCAGGGTGTAGGAGCGGCCGTTCACGTCGAGTGTCACGACCCGCTCGATGGTGGCGGGACGGTCCACGTCCCGCTCGCTCGCCACGTCCCTCATCGCGTCCTCCTCCGGACGGGTCGGATACGACTCGAGCCCCTCCCTGGGGGCGGATCCGGTGAGATGGTTCGTCAGACGTCGGTAAAGGCGGGATCGACTTTTATGCGCCAATTCATCCGCCTTTCTCCCTAATATACGCCGAATGGGCGTTTCGGCATGGGCCACTGGTCCGGCCCCGCCCTGGCCGGGGCGGCGGGGGCTGTGCCAATGGCACAGCCGATCGGGCGCGGCTTGAGCCATGGGACCGGAGGGTGCTTTCCTGGAGACGACGATGGCGTTGCGGGAGACCTGGAGTCCCCGCAGCGCCTTTTCCATGCACGGACACAGGCCGTGAGGCGAGCGAGGGGGCAGGTCGGACACGTGGTGAAGCGGATGTTCATCGCGCCGGACCCGGGACGCGTGCGGCTGCGCAGTGCCTCGCGCGCGGTCCTGGGCATCGGCGGGGCGGTCGGCGCCGTGGCGGCGGCCGGGCTGCCGCTGCCCGCCGTCGTGACCGGCGGGCTGGCCGCGCTGCTCGCGCTGTTCGTCGTCGCCGACCCGGGGCCCGCGCGTCAGGCCGCGACGACCGCGCTCATGCCCGTGGCAGGCTTCCCCGTCCTCGCGCTCGCCGCCTGGCTGCACCCGCATCCGGGCGCGCGGGACGCGGCCTTCCTCGCGGTCGTCTTCGCCGGGGTCTACGCCCGCCGCTGGGGGCCGCGCGGTCACGCGCTGGGTGTCTTCGCCTTCATGATGTTCTTCATCGCCCAGTTCCTGCGGGCCGGGCCGGGGCTGCTGCCCGAGCTGTACGGTGCGGTGGGCCTCGGGCTCGCCTGTGCCGCCCTGGTCCGCTTCGGCCTGTGGTGCTACGAGCGCGGTGCCGCCCCGGCGCCCGCCGTCGCCCTGCCCCAGCCGGGCGGCCTGCGCCGGCCGACGACCCGGCAGGCGTTCCAGGCGGTCCTCGCGGCCGGTATCGCGGTCGCCGTCGGCCAGGCGCTGTCCGAGGACCGCTGGTACTGGGCCGTCGGCACCGCCTGGTGGATCTTCGTGAACACCACGTCCCGGGGTGAGACGCTCGTCCGCGGATTCCGCCGCGTCCTGGGCACCGTCACCGGGATCGTCGCCGGGCTCGCCGTCGCGCTCCCCCTGCACGGGGCGCCCGCGCCGACCGCGGGGCTGGTCGCCGTCTGCGTCTTCGGCATCTTCTACACCGCCCCGCTCTCGTACAGCTGGATGATGTTCTTCGTGACCGTCATGGCGGGCCTGCTCTACGGCCTGCTCGGCATCCTCCACCCCGGCCTGCTCGCGCTGCGGCTGGGGGAGACCGCGGTCGGGGCGCTCGGCGCGGCCGTCGCGGTCCTCGTGGTGCTCCCGGTGACCACGCACGCGGCGACCGACGCCTGGATCCGCCGCGCGCTGCAGGCCGTGCGCGACTTCACCGGCGAGGCCGCCCGCCACCTCGCGGGCGGGCCGGGGGACGAACTGGCCCGCCACGTGGCGGAGCTCGACGTCCTGCTGGAGCGGGTCCGGGCCGCCGTCGCGCCGCTGGTGCACCCGCTGAGCCCGATGCCGCACCGCAAGGCGCGGGCCCGTGCGGTCCTCGCGCTGCTCGACGAATGCGCGCGCCAGGTCCGCGGCCTCGCGGAGGTCGTCGCCGACCCCTACGCCTGCCACGACGAGCGCCTCACAGCCGCCTGCCGCCGGGTGGAGATCGCCGTTCAGCGCCTGGTGCCCCCGGGCACGGCCGGGAGCGGCGCCCCGGCGCCCGCGGCTCCCGCCGCCGGCGCCGCTGGCGCCGCCGGCCCCCATCCCCACGCCGATCGCGCCCTGGAGCACCTGCGGAGCCTTGAGACGGCCCTCACCGGCCTCGCCGCCCCCCTCGGCGCCTCCCCGCGTCCGGCGAGGACCGCGGCGCCCGTCTGACGCTCACCCGTCCGCCGTGCCTCGCCCCGCACGGGGGCGCGTTCATTCCGTACCGCGACACCCCGGCGGCGCCGGGCGTGCGTGCCGGGTTCGTGGGCGCCCCCGGGCGGATCGGGACCGGTCGTGGTCGTGACGTGACCGGATTACGTCCAACCTGAGTCGCGATGTCGTCAATTCACCCGATTCGACGTCGTGTTCGGCGGGGCGTGCCAGGATGACTGACTCCGGACAAGCGGTAAGACCGATCAACTCGTGTCGTACCCGCGGACCGTATGGGACACGGTCCGCGCAGGACGGTCTTGGGGGTGCCTGGCGTGCTGAGGTTTCTGCGCCGTACCGGGGGGAAGAACCAGCGGCCGGCCCGCCCGGGCCGGGTGCCGCCGGCGGCGGAGCACGCGCGGACGGACGCCCCGGAGCCGGTGGCCGAGTGCCCCGCGGGGCATCCGCAGGCGGCGGAGGAGAGCGGCGAGGAGCGGCGACGCGACGCCACGGAGCCCACGTGCCCGGCCGGCGGCGAAGCCGGTGACGGTACGGGCCCGGTCGTCGGGGCCGTCCAGGCCGTCCAGGCCGTCCGGCACAAGGACGTCGACGTCCGCGCGCTGGCGACCGACTTCCTGCGGCAGTACCACCAGGAGCTGCCCGGCGCCGCCGGGGACCCGCAGGAGCGGCTGGCCGCGGTGCTCGCCGAGATCGACGCGACCGGCACCTACCGGCACACGCACGAGGAGCTGGTCTTCGGGGCGCGCGTCGCCTGGCGCAACAGCAACCGCTGCATCGGCCGGCTGTACTGGAACTCCCTGCAGGTCCGCGACCGCCGCCATGTCGCGACCGCGCGGGGAGTGGCGCTGGAGGCCGCCGCCCACCTGCGTGTCGCGACCAACGGCGGCCGCATACGCCCGGTCATCACCGTCTTCGCCCCGGACCGGCCGGACCGGCCGGGCCCCAGGATCTGGAACGACCAGCTCATCCGCTACGCGGGCTACCCCCGCCCCGACGGCGGGGTGCTGGGCGACCCCGCCAACACCGGCATCACCGAGGTCGCCCGGCAGCTCGGCTGGTCCGGCGGCCCCGGTACGCCCTTCGACGTCCTGCCGCTGGTCGTCCAGGGCGGAGCCGAACCGCCCCGCCACTTCCCGCTGCCGCCCGACAGCGTGCTGGAGGTGCCGATCGCGCACCCGGAGTTCGACTGGCTCGCGCAGTGGGGCCTGCGGTGGCACGCGGTTCCGGCCATCTCCTCCATGTGCCTGGAGATCGGCGGCGTCTGCTACCCGGCCGCCCCCTTCAACGGTTGGTACATGGGCACCGAGATAGGCGCCCGCAATCTGGCCGACACCGACCGCTACGACCTGCTGCCGCGCTTCGCCGAGCGCCTCGGCCTGGACACCGCGAGCGACCGCTCCCTCTGGCGCGACCGGGCCCTGGTCGAGCTCAACCGGGCCGTCCTCCACTCCTTCGACCGGGTCGGTGCCACCATCACCGACCACCACACCGAATCCCGCCGCTTCCTCGCCCACATCGACCGGGAGGAGCGCAAGGGCCGTACCGTGCCCGCCGACTGGTCGTGGATCGTGCCGCCCATCTCCGGTTCGGCCACCGGCGTCTTCCACCGCTACTACGACTCCGGGGAACCGACCCCCGCCTACGTCCACCACCCGGAGTCGCTGGCCCTCTCCCGCGGCGAGACGCTGGTGTGACGGGGGCAACGGGATCGGTTTCCGGCCACTGCGTTACTCTCAGCCGCCGTACAGACAATCAGCGGAAGAGGTACGGCAGTGGCCGGGCACGTTTACATCGGGTCGTTCACCTCGGCGGGTGGCAAGGGGCTGACCACCGCCGCAGTCGACCCCGTCTCGGGGGCGCTGACGGTGCTGCGCGCCGACTCCGCGATCGAGGACCCGTCCTTCCTGGTGCTCTCCGAGGACCGCGGTCTCCTCTACGCCGTCAGCGAGCACGGGGAGGCCGGTGCCGCGGCCGTGTTCTCGCTGGACGACCCCGCCCGCCCCGAACTCACGGGCGCCGCGGTGCCCGTGGGCGGCGGCGCGCCCACCCACCTGTGCCTGCACCGGGGCCACCTGCTCACCGCCAACTACGCCTCCGGCACCGTCAGTGTGCTGCCGGTGGACGACCGGGGCGCGCTCGGCGAGCCGCGGCACGTGCTGGAGCACGAGGGCGACGGACCGGACCGGGAGCGGCAGGAGGGCCCGCACGCCCACATGGTGCTGCCCGACCCCTCCGGCCGCTGGGTGCTCAGCGTGGACCTCGGCACGGACTCGGTGCGCGTCTGCGAACTCGACGCGGAGAGCGGCGAACTGGAGATAGAGCGCGAGATGGGCCTGCGCTCCGGCACCGGACCGCGCCATCTCACCTTCCACCCGCGCGGCGACCGCGCCTACGTCATGAACGAACTGGAATCCGTGGTGACGGTCTGTCACTGGGACGCGGAGGTGGGCCGGCTGAAGCCGGTCGCCGAGGTCTCCGTGCTGCCCGAGGACGCCTCGGGCCCGAACTACCCCTCCGAGCTGGTGGTCTCGCCCGACGGCCGGTTCGCCTGGGCCGCCAACCGCGGGCACAACAGCATCGCCGTGCTCTCCATCGACGACAGCGGTGACCGGCTGGAGCTGCTGGAGACGGTGGACTGCGGCGGAGACTGGCCGCGGCACCTGACGCTCGACCCCTCGGGCAAGCGGCTCTATGCGGCCAACGAACGCTCCGGTGACGTCAGCTGGTTCGACGTCGACCCGGCCACGGGCACGCCCCGGCGCGCGGGCTCGGTGGCCGTGCCCGCCGCGTCCTGCGTGGCCTTCGGCTGACGTCGGGACCCCCGTACGCGCAACGGCGCCGCCGTCCTCGGCGTGCACCTGGTGCAGGGAGACGCCGTGTTCCTCGGTGGCCGCGTAGAGCTTGACGGGAATGGAGACCAGCCCGAAGCT